>CAYUWE010000023.1:0-9964 GCA_964448255.1 uncultured bacterium
ATTATAGCTTTTCTATAGTAAAGGCAATAAAAAATAGATAGAAAACTTATGAAAAACAAGATAGGAGATAAAGGTAAAAATATAGCTAATATTGAACTGATAGATAAATTAACAATACCTTTTACAAGCTTACTTTGACAAATTCTTCTAAAAAAAGAGTAGATTTTTCTAATCCTTTTTCTAAAGGAAAGCTTTTGTAGAAACTCTCTTTTTACTCGTATTACATGATATGAGTTCAAATAAATTGGCTTTTCTAAGCTCATAGTTAATTGCCTTTGTTATTAATAGTTTATAACAAACTCAAATTAACCTTCAAATTTTATAATAACATTATTTAATAAACGTCAAATAACTCACAATAAAAGCGTTAAATAATATAATTTAAAATAATTATTATTAACTGTGGATTATATGCATAGAGGTTACGGCTATTTAACTATATGTGATACCAAAAATTTGAAAGCTACCTCATGGTTAAAAAAAAATTTCTAGAAATTAGAATTTTAAATTGTGTAAGGTGGCGATAGTAAGAAAAAGGAGAGAAAATGACCTATATTAAGAGTTTTTTTATAAATTTTCTTACAGTTTTTTTTGCAAATCATGTTTTACCAGGTATGAAAATAGCCTATTATTCTAGGCTTCCACATATTGAAGGGGATATAATTTTCGCTGTAGCTTTAGGGTTAATCAATACTTTAGCTTTTCCAATGATGAGGTTGTTTAGAATTAAGCTTAATCATCTTAGATTGGGATTAGTAACATTTGTGATTAGTTTTTTGGCGTATTCAATAGTTAATTTATTGCCTGTTGGAATAAAAGTTGCTTCAGCTTCAGGGTATTTATTATGTAGTTTGATCGTATGGTTAGTTAGCTATATAACCAATCATTTTGAGTTGAGGCATTATTTAGAGGTAAAAAGAGTAAGAGAAAAAACTGAAGAAAGAGATCATGAAGAAGAAGAGGATGAGGAAGAAGAGTGACATATTTACGTAGTTTATTTATCAATTTTTTAATTGTATTTTTTGTAGATAGAGTAATCCCAGGGATAGAAGTATCATTTTTTGAGCATGTACCAAATATTGGAGCAGATCTGGTATTTTCAGCTATTGTTGGCTTTTTAAATTCTATGATTTTCCCAACATTAGTATTTATGAATGTTCAAGTATCTACTCTGAAGATAGCGATAATTAGCTTTGTTATTAGTTATGCAGCATTTATTTCTATTGCATTTATTAATTTTGGAGTTGTTGCAACAAATGGATGGGGAATATTTTTTGGTGGATTAATAGTTTGGTTTGTTGCATTTTTCACAAATTATTTAGAAATGAAGCATGCGCATAAAAAAGAATGATTATTCTTCTTTTTCTGTTTGAGGATCTACATCGCTAACTATTGTAGTTGACCTTGGATGGTCTAGATACGTTACTTTTTCTTCTTTTGGAACAGGTTTGGCAACTATTGTTCTAATGATTATATATGTACCAAATAAGCAAGAGGTAAATGATATAAAATAGAAAAATCCATCGTGACCCAATAAATTCATCATATAAGATGTACCAATAGGTCCTATAATTGCACCAAATCCATATGCTAAGTTTAATGCGGCTGTTGTTGAAACAATATCTTTTTCTTCAACAAGGTCGCTGGCATGACAAATACTTATTGGATAAATTGAAAATGATAATCCTCCAAAAAATAGCATCAATGAAAAAAATAATATCATGGAATAAATATGTGTTATAGCAATAGTAAGGCCTAAAAAAGTTACAAAAAAGCTGATGAAATATAATACTTTTCGTCTATCAATTTTATCTGAGAGTTGCCCCAGTGGCCATTGTAATAAAAGCCCTCCAAAAATTGTTATTCCCATTAATAGGGAGATGTTTTGAAGGCTCATATTCATTATTTGCCCATATGTGGGTAATAAGCCATATATTGCTCCTATTGTAAATCCAGATAGTATAGACCCAAAAACTCCAATTGGAGAAATACGCAAAACGCTTATTATATTTAAATATGAAGGTTCTTTCACCTCAGGAGTAGTCGTTCTGATCATACATATTGGAACTATTGATAATGCAGCTAATAATGCTGCAACGGTATAAGGAGTAATATTTACACTAAAAGGTATGTTTAATAGTAATTGCCCTAATGACTGAGCTCCATAATATGTAATCATATAAAGAGATAGCATTTTACCTTTTGTAGTAATGGTGCTTTCTTCTAATAGCCAACTCTCGATAGTAATAAAAAGAGCCGCTAAGCAAAAGCCCATTAAAAAGCGTAAAAGTATCCATACCCATATATTCATAAAAAAGGCTAATAGTATTGTTGCAACAGCCATAAGTGCAGAAAAAGAGCTATATGCACGTATATGCCCTATTTTTTCTATTAACTTATGTACACGTATAGAGCCAACAACAAGACCCCCAAAAAATGCTGCTGTAATAAAACCGATGATTTGTGTTGGTTGATTATCCATTTTTAATTTCATCGATACAAAAGTAGTGAAAAGACCGAAGCCAAGAGTAATTATCACTAGACTGCTAAGAGGTGATATTACTTTTTTTACAATATCTCTCATAAAAACAACATATTTGTATAAATTGTCTTATCTCAGAAATATTAAATCTCTTCTAGGAAAAAAGGGAAATAGTATAAAAAAAAATTAGCATCTCATAAGAGATGCTAAGATTATTTAAAAGCTATAATAGATAGAATATATTAATAATGGAGATGATAAGCAATAACAGCACCTACTATACCAGCTATTACAAAAGCTACTTTAGAGCAATTACACTCTGTTTCTTCGGGAGATTGAAAACTTTTAATTTTAGGATCTATTGCTATTGCTAATTCCCTAGCTTCTATAATCCCCTCTGGGAATTTAGAAAATTTAGAAGGAAGTATTTCCATTTTATCAAAATATCTTGTTGGAATGTGTACTCTCATTTCTCTATAAAATGGAGGACCAGAATCGTTATCAGTATATGTAATAGTTTTTTCATCTGACGGTGGAGTATATTTTTGTGCTTTTTTAGCATCAAAGAATCGCAATGCTGAATGATGTTCTATGTGATATTGGAATTGATCATTTATTTTAGCTATTAGTATTGTATTTTGTCTGTCATCTGGGTTTTGTTCATTTGAATGATATTGATATACATATATTTGGTCAGGGTATTTTTCAGTTTGACCTTTGAATTTACTATATATTCCAATCATACCTGCGCCAAAATTGCCGTATACTGGTTGACCATATACCATTACACCATTTGATCTTTCAGGTGACATTGGACGTTTAAATTCAGTTGCCATATATAATTTCCTTTTTTTATTATTAGGCTTAATAATTATATAATATTTTATGCTTAATGTAAATGCATAGCTTTATTGGCCTTACGTTTAATGCATTATAATTAAAATTAAAAAAAAACATTATTAGTTAAAATTAATAATTTCATTGTATATCAAATAGAAGGCTCTCATATAGAGAGCCTTAAATATTATAGCTCGATTTGGATAAAATCTTTTGGAAGCGCATTCAAAACAGCAAATGCAACTGCAACTGCAGCTACTGTTATTGTTGCAACTTTACAACAACACAAGCAAGAACATCTGCTTTTAGGTACCATTTTATTTATTGTTACTTTTATATCCTTTTCACCTTCTACTGGTTGCTTTTCTTCAGTTTTTTCATCTTCTGGGAGAGCTTCTTCTCTTAAATTTTCATCTAGTTGTCTTGCTAGCTCTATAGCTTGATCATTATTCATAGTATCGAAAGAGATACCTTCTTCCGGTGAAATGCTTGTTGTTCTATTTTCTAATGCATATTCAGGGATTTGTTCTAAATCATCTGGATTATCATTATTAATGTAATCTATTAATTTAGCTTGTTCTTCTCCTTGCTCTAGTATTTGTGTACCGTAATTCATCCTAGTAGAAAGTCCACCATCAGATCCTTGTGTTACAGTGAAAAGCCTATCTACTTTTTGTAGAGTATAGCGAAGTACAAATACATCTTTTGGAAGAGTAGGGTGTTCTTGCGGTTTAGATATGTGATAATGCCCACTTTTTGTTATTTCCATGATAATACTCCTGTTTATGTTCAATGTCCTTAAAAAGGATCAAATAGTATATATCTTTATTAATTTTTTATAAAGTGATTTTTTCCCTTTTTAATTAAATTAAGCTCTTTAAATTGAATGCATTAGTATAGATTAAATTAGGGAGATTTATGAATCTTGATATTTATTAGAATTTTTAGAGGCTCTCTTGTAGAAAGCCTCTATTAATTATTAGCAAATTCTAGTTTTGATATCCATATTGAGTATAGCAAAAGCTGAAAAAGCTATAGTAAAAGCTAAAGCTGTTATTTTGCCGCAAGTGCATACAAAATTGCCTTTTTTACTTTCTTGTGCGTCTATTTTTTTTGGTGGGATTTTAGGTTCTGGAATATATGTCCGTTTTAATTCGTCATCGTTTTGAGTTGCTAAAAGTGTAGCTGTCATAGTATTCATGTTATCAAAAGAAACGTCTTTGTAATTAACTACTCTATCGGATAATAGTCTTACTGGGAAATCTTCTGTTAATTCACCATTAATATATTGCATTGTAGCTTCTTGTTTTTCACCAGTAGTTATTATGAAATCTCCTAAGCTCAAGGTGGCACATATTCCACCATTATCTCCAGGTGTTATTATTAAATTTTTCTCGATCCCATCAACACGATAGCGTAATAAAAATAGCTTTTCTGGGGTGTTTTCTGCAGCTTCTTGTTTGTAATATAATCCACTTTTAATATGATTTACTTCTGTCATGATAAAAATCTCCTAGTAATTTTATGTCTTTAAAAGGATCAAAGAGTATATATCTTTATTAATTTTTTATAAAGAGATTTTTTCTGTAAATTTTATTAAGCTTTTTAAATAGAGCGTTTTGCAAATTAATGAGATTTTACTTCCATAGGAAAACAGTGATCCTTGGGAGGACTTTCTCCTTGTAGTAAATGTAAATCTTTATCCAATGTCATTGCAATTATCGCAGAAGTTGTATAATTAAGAGTATCAAAACGAAAATCTTCATGTCTTGATGTAATCCTAGATGCTAGAATTGAAGGGGATATTTCTTCTACATCTTCGCTATTTTTGTCATTTATATATTTGATTGCTGATTCTGTATCTTCGCCATTTTGTATTATAAGTTTTCCATAAGTTAAACTGGCATCTAATAGCCATTCTTATTTGTTTTTATCTTCGTCATCATCTTCGAGCTTAACAGGAGTTATAATTATGTTTCTATCTTCGTCATTGACAGTATAACGTAATAAATATAGCTTTTCTGGGGTATTTGGATCTTTTGGTTCTTGTTGAGAATAATGACCGCGTTTAACGAGAGTTATGATATTCTTAGAAGGATCGTGATGTATGGCAGACATAATAAAACCTCCGGTTTATATTTTCATATTCAAAATTTATAAAAATGGATCAAACGATATATATCTTTATTGTTTTTTTATAAAGTGTTTTTTTCTTCATTAAGCTTTTTAGAAAGAAAGCCTTAGAGCAAGATAATTTTTTCAAATCTATATTCATGAAATTTTTATCAGAAATATTTTTTTCATGCTGTTTTATTTAATTAAGAATCTCTTTTTTAATAACTTAATTTAGCTCGTTTGTAATTAAGCTCAATAAAATTGAACAAATTATTATTAATTTAATTAAAAATAAAATTGATATGTTATTATAATAATAAATGATAGTAATAAGTATTTAATAAAATGAGGTAAGTCCTTGAAACAGAGTGAAAAAGATGAATTAACTCTAAATATTCATGATGCCTTGGATAATTTATCGACAATAGCTGAAATGGATAGTAATGGCTTAGATCCTATAGGCGTTGTAAAAAACCATAAGTTTGTTATCAGAGATGAAGATTTTTCCTATAAGACTATTGATTGGTTAACAGAACAAAATGCCCCTGAAATTTTAAATAATATCAAGCAGACATTCAAAGCGATACTTCGTTATCTAAAAGAAGTATATGAAGAAGAAATGACGGATTGGAGTGATGTAAATACTAGAAGAGGTATTCAATCTATCATGGTATTAGTAGGTGAGGCTGCTAATAATCTAAATAAATATATCGCTGTATATAAGGATGTAAAAGAAGTTCATGATGTAACAGACTGCAGAGAATATAAGGATTTACAAGAGTTTTACTTAAATAAAATCGCTAAAAAGTTCCCAGAAGGGCTAGAAGGTGATAAAGCTTGGCAAAGAGAATGGCAAAGAGATAAACAAAATATTGCTTTAGACTTAGATGATAGGGGATTAAAGGATTTTGAAACTGTAAAAAAAGATCAGGAATATGAGCTTTTTTACCTAAGAGATGATGAAGAAAAACCATTTTTTAATAGGTCTTTAATAAGAAATATCAAGCTATTTTGTGATTTTGATGAATCTATGGGTGTGGATTTATTAGATGATCCATTGATGCATATACATACACTTCAAGATAAAGACTATCAAGCAACTGCTTCTCAGATCCTATCTCAAATAAAACCATATTTGGGAAGGCTATTTAGAGAAAAAAAAGATTATCCGACAAATGAATTAGCCTCATATTTATATCAATCCATAATGGCATTGATGCTAGCTAGTAATCCAAATAACCTACTTGAAAATACCCTTGGAAAATCTTCATTTCAATATTTTGAGGATTTTCAGTACTTATTAAGAAAAGCATTAGTTTCTGATACTTATCAGTATCTTTTGGCGTATCAAGAAGAAGAGAAAAATTATCAGTTTAGATATTTGATGGATCTTATTCACGAAATATGTAAAGCCCTTTTCTATAATAGAGGGGGAATAAAAGAAGAAATGATTGGATTTATCTTTAGGATGATGAGAAAAGGAGCAGAAAAAAAAGGGGAAACTACAACTAATGAAGGATCTTTTTGGAATAGGTTGTTACAAGATGATGACAATTTAAGAAGCTTATTGAAATTATATCCAAATGGTCCTTTGTTTAAAGATTTAGATATTTTAAGAGTTGAAGAAGAAGAAATAATAGCGTTTGAGCCACTACTTCAGGGAAATATCCCTTCAAAATTATTTTCAATCAATAATAAGGTTGATGTAATTAGAATGCCATGTCCAACTAAGCAGCAAATAATTTCAAAAGTACAAATCAACCCTGAATTTAAAGGGTTTTTACGTTTTCATACAAAAGATGAAAAACACCTTCTAATTAACTTTCAAGATAGAAATTCTTGGAAAGAATATGCAAGGTCAAATCTATTAGAAAAGATACAAAACGATGCTGAATTTACAAATTCACTTTTTGTTATTACGCTTTCAAAAGATAGTCCATTTTATTATCAGAAAGAAGAATTTTTTATCTTAAATAATGCAGATGAATTTATTGAGCAGTTTAAACAACAGTTATTTAGTAAGGATAATGGGGGATATTATTTCCCAAGTCATATCATGCAGAAATATTTAAAAGAATTTATCGAAGATGCTCTTTTATTTGTGCATAAATGCTTTTTTTCCAATAGAAATATGCTTTCTAGAAAAGATAGATTAGATTTTATTGAAATATTTTATCAGGTTATATCTATAAAGATAATGATAGAAGAAGATGTAGATACACTCACTTTCTTATGTAAAGATAGTATCGATAAAGGCGCTGTTCATGCAGGAGGCTTTTACGGATTTTTAAAATTATTATGTGAGAAAAAGTTATCTAAAGAAGATGAGAATAATTTGATGTGGTTATTTTATTCTTCAGCGCTTTTGATAAGAGAAAGGTCTGTAGATACCCAAAGGTTAAATAGGATAATTTCATTTTTATCATGTATGGAAAATGCTATTTTAACAAATTATAAAAAGATATCTTCTGAAACAAGTAAGTTGTTTGGGAAAAAGTTTCTATCCAATCTAAAAATTAATTAATCACAATTTTGCTGTGATGCATCCATTAATTGTTCATTGTATAATTTGATTGTTCCAAGAAGTTCTTCAACTTGTCTTAAAAGTGTTGAGAAATCTTTTCTAAATATTGGACTTTCAAATATTTGTTCTTTTTCAGGGGAGTTTTCAGCTTTATCAACTAATACTGAGATGCGGGCTAGAGATGTTGTAATACCATCCATTTCTGTTTGGAAATAATGTTTAAATTCTTTTGGGGATTGCAAGGCTGTTAGAAGAGTTGCTCTTTTCTCTCTTGTTCTTTGCCAGTGTTTATCATATTGGAAAAGCAGTCCATAATGATTGATATCATTCATCATGGTATTAGCTTTTGTTAAAATAGCTGTTGTTTGAAGGTAAAAATCATCAGACTTAATAAATTTCCCTAATGAGCCTACTCCATTAGCTAAGTCATATGTAATGACATTTAGGTTATTTAATATTTGCCTTCCATCGATATTTAAAGATTCAGAAACGAGAGTAAAATTATCTAAAATGAAATTTACTTTTGCTACCATTTCATTTTCTTGAATCTGTTCTAGAGCTGTTTTTAGATATTGCATATTGTCAGTAAATACAGATATCGCTTCTTTTACTGCAGTAACAATATCTTCTTTATTTGCTGTAGATAATAATTTATCGATTTCTTTCATACTTTCTGCAAAATAATGAACTGAATGACTTAGATCATCGCTATTTTCAACAAACCATTGGTTGAAATCATCGATAGCTGTAGTTAAATGATCAGCTAATTGCGTGATTAAAAACATTGCATTTTCAAGCGGCTCTACAGAATTAGCATATATCACTTGTTTTGTAATAAGTTTGGGTTTTTGCCCTTTTTTAGGGGCTTTTGGAATTATTCCTATTGATTTTTCTCCAAGTAGGCCTGTTGTCTGTATACATATTTCGTCTGTATTATAAACTTTTATAGAAGAATCCACTTTTAGAGTAAGTTGATAGAAATATACCCTTCCAAGTTCGTCCGCTTTATCTTGTCTTGCATCTTTTATAGGAGAGATTTTTGTAACTTCACCTACGGGCCTTCCAGCTAGGGTTACTCTTGTTCCTACATTTATCCCTGAAATATTTGAGAAACGTACTTCTAGAGCTTTTCCTTTATCTCCTAGAGAAGGTTTTACAAAAATAATAAGTAGTATTATGCCGGCAATACCGCAAGCTACGAAAATACCGATGAGTAAGTTTTTTGTATAATTACGCATCTTTCTCCTTTCTTGCTCTAGGATGATTGGTTAGAGTCTTTTTCAAAAAGTGAATCGTTGGATCATCAATATTCATAAAAGTTTCCGGATCAGCTACATGTGATATTTTTCCATCTTCATGCAGTGCCAATCTATCTGCTACATATAATGCCGAATGTAAGTCATGCGTTACAATAATACTAGTACCTTTTAATTCACCTTGTGTCTTTACTATTAGTTCATTTATTTGTTGGGCTGTTTCAGGATCTAAGCCTGTTGTTGGTTCATCATATAATAAAATGCGAGGGCGATATGCTATTAATCTAGCTAGTCCTGCTCTTTTTTTCATTCCACCAGATAAATCTGCTGGCATCTTTTTTTCTTCTCCTTCTAATCCAACCATTTTAAGAGACTCTTTAGCTCTATTTTTTATTTCTTCTCTTGAAAACCATTTGTTAGTTGCAGGATCTTTATTTTGGGTAAAATAAAAACCAGCATTTTTTTCAATATCCATGGAATCAAATAAAGCTGAGCCTTGGAAAAGCATACCCATATTTCTAATTATCTTATCTTTTTCTTTTTCTGAGATATTATTTATATTTACCCCGTCTATTTCGATATATCCACTATCTGGTTTTTCTAATCCAATAATTTGTCTTAATAATACGCTTTTGCCAACGCCAGATCTCCCTAAAATTGCTATAATCTCTCCCGCTTGGACTTCTAAATTAAGTCCTTTTAATACTTGATTGGTGCCGTAACTTTTCCAAATATCTTTTAGCGGTTTTG
>CAYUWE010000024.1:0-9794 GCA_964448255.1 uncultured bacterium
TGGTACAATAAAACCATCTCTTCATACAGTGGTTTGAATGAAAGATTTATTACAAAGGGGTTAAAAATATTAGAAGAATTAGGCATAATAAAAATAGAAAAAACAAGAAAAAGTGGTAGATTTGATATAACAATTTTACACTTTACACCAGAAAATATAGATGAAATTGAACGTGTAAAAACTGACATAAATATCATTAAAAAAGATGAAAAATATGTCAAAAAACAACGTGTGGTTGATCAACGTGTGGTTGATCAACGTGTGGTTGACGACGTACATAAGAAGATAGTACCTATTAAAGAAGATAGTATTATTAAAGAAGATAGTATATTGAAGGGTACTGGGGCTCCGCCCCAAACCAACATGCGGTCTTCTTTATTGGAAAGGCTTACCAAGGAGAATACAATTTCTAAAGATGATGAGGGTAGGGCTGTCAACTTTGTTTTAGAAATCTTTCATGAAAATAATAATCCTCATATCAATTTTGGTAAGGTACCCCTAAGAACCGCAGCGATGAAACTGATCAAAAAGTACGGCCTTAGTAAAACTATGGAATATGCTAAAGCTGCTGTAGCTGCTCATAGCGAAAAATACGCGCCAACGATTATAGATCCTGTTCAGCTCTACGACAAATTACCAGCACTCCAAAAGTTTTATACATCAGAGTCTCAGAAAAAGAAAACCGGACTAGGTGGAGTTGGAAAAGAACAATTGCAAGAAATACTTAATTCTTAAAAATAAAAATATATGAAGGAAGTACATTATAAAGATAAAGAATTCCTAATTACAGAAAAGGAATTTAAAAATGCCATGACTATGTGGGATGGTGGTAAAAACTATTATTGTGAAAGGCTTGGCGCAGTTTTAACTGGTAAGTATAATTACATAGATACGCCAATCAATGAGATTGGTAAAACATTCTATTTAGCTGCAAAAGAAGACTATGTAACTAGGTATATAAAAATCAAGGATAAATATTATATGTTTCAACCAGACGATATTCACATAGAGGCTAAGTGGGTGAAAGGAGACTTTGAAAAATCATTAGTGCTTGAAGAAGATTATATCAATGTTGGTATTGTTAAGCTTGAAGCACCCAAACTAGAAAAGGAGTAGATTATGAAAGGGATTGTGCTAGCTGGTGGTAAAGGAACAAGATTAAGCCCAATGACCAAGGTCACAAACAAGCATTTATTGCCAGTTTATGACAGGCCAATGATTTATTTCCCAATCCAGACACTAGCTATGTCTGGGATAAAAGAAATAATGATTGTGACCGGAACAGAGAGTGCTGGTGACTTCGTTGACTTACTTGGGGATGGATATGAATTTGGTGTAAATTTAACATACAGGATTCAGGCCAGGGCAGGCGGCATTGCAGAGGCTTTAGGGCTTTGTGAGGATTTTGCAGACGATGATGATGTGGTTGTGATTTTGGGGGATAATATTTTCCTAGATGATTCAGTTTCAGGAGCGATAGAATCATATAACTATGATACTAATGCTAAAGGGAACGCAGTGATCTTTTTAAAAGAGGTTGAACATCCAAATAGATTTGGGGTGGCAACCATTGATCCGCAAAGTAAGAAAATTACTAAAATTGTGGAAAAGCCAGTTAAACCAGAATCAAATCATGCTGTTACTGGGCTCTATGTTTATACCAACAAGGTTTGGGATATCATTAGGTCTATTAAACCATCTGACAGAGGTGAGATGGAAATTACAGATGTTAACAATGCATATATTAATGCTAATAAGTTGAAGTATATGGTTGTCGATGGATTTTGGAGTGATGCTGGCACAGTAGAAAGCTTGTTTATATCAGGTGAACATGTGAGAAATATGAAATAAAAAAAAATAAAATTATGAAGGAGAAAAATTTACAATCTATATCTTTTGACGAGATGGAAGCTGGTGTTACCGATGATGGTCAGCCTATTAGCGCTGATGATATTATGGGCGATCCAGTTTTTTATAATAAAAAAAACCAGCCCACTGAAAAAGCAGTAGATGAGTTAAAGGATCTCCTTGATAAACCAGATGAAAAAGTTGAAAAGGAAGAATATGAAAAGGATATAAGCGAGATGACACCCCCACCCGGAGTTTCACAAGAAGTAATTGAAAATGTCAGAAGTAAAAAAGTTGACACAAGGCTATATGATTATAATTCTTTAGTTGAAAAAATAAAGAATGAGCCAGTCAAAGAAAAAGTACCTATGTTTATTACGGAACTAGACAATCTTCTTGACGGAGGGCTCCAGGGTGGGGAGCTTTTAATTCTATCGGCACCGACAAAAAATGGAAAAACTACTTTTGCTCAAACAACGTCTTACCTACAAGCAGACAAAGGGGTTCCGTCTGTTTGGTTTACCCTTGAAATGAGCTGGCAGGAATTAACAAGGAAATTCATGGCAATGGACTGGGAGATGGAGATGACCAATGAGCCTAGCAATTTGCCTATTTATTATCCAATAGATAATAGATCAATTTCTATGGATTGGCTGGAAGAGCAAATACTAAAGGCCAAAGAAAGGAATAATGCTAAAATAGTTTATATAGACCATCTTCACTTTTTGGTTCCACTGGACACAAAAAAAAGCAATATTTCATTTTTAGTTGGTGGAATTGTGAGGCAGGTTAAGCAAATAGCTGTTAAGTTAGATATACCGATTGTATTAATTGCTCATACCAAAAAAATAGATGTTAATGTTAACCCAGATATAAATTCAATGAGGGACAGTTCATTCATAGCACAGGAATCTGACTTCACCCTGGTTATGTGGAGAGAGAGATTAAAACAAAAGAAGGGCGAAGAGGATAAAGAGGTTTATACAAGTAAGACAAATATGTCACTTGAGGCAAATAGGAGAAATGGTAAGACAAAAAAATTCCCCATTGGTATGATAAATGGCAGGTTCCATGATTACGATACATTTTTATCAATTAAATATTCCCAAGAAGAAGATAAAATTAAGGATGGTGAAAATAAGGTTGAGGGATTTAATAATGAAAAAATAAATGAAGATAAAAGAAATTCTCTCTTCTAAAAAAAAATTTATAAGAGATACAATCAAAAAATATAAAAAACTTTGCAGTGAAGGTAATTTTAGTGAAGCGGACTGGATAGAAGAAAATATTTATAATAGACATGAGTTTTTTGTTGATGACGACAAACATGTTATTAAGGAAATTGAGGAGAATTATTACAGGGAAGAGATGATTGGTGTAAGGGAATCAATAAATCAATTTAAAAAAGAATTTGATATTGACTGGGCGAGAGATGCAAGGTTAGAGTTTTTGCGTTTATATTCAAAAAGTGTTAAGTATGATATATGGGTACTAGAAAAAGAGCGCGATGAATATAAGAAGAAATATTTTAATAAGGACAATGAGTGGCTTATTGATGGAATCTATGAAAGTGGTGGTATATATTTATCAGATAAAGAAAATTTAAGTTTTAGGTCAAAAGGTTTAAAGCGATTAAAAAATGAATTTAAAAAGATATACTTAGAGTTTAATTATTTAAATGCAGCAAAGAAAAACAAAGATGAAATTGGTGACGGCGTTGTGGATAGGTGTAGAGATATTCCAATTTCTCAATTATTCGATGGACAATTGTTTGACGCAGGATATAATAGGCATCGAGGAATATGTCCATTCCACCGAGAAAAGACAGGATCGTTTTTTATTTTTGGTGATAATAGCTACCATTGTTTCGGTTGTAATGAAAATGGACAAAACGCTATTGACTTTATTATGAAGAGAGATGATAAACCGTTTATTGAAGCGGTAAGGTATTTAAGTAATATGTAGTCCACACCTAGGACATCGTACAAGGCCGTAGGAGGGTCATATAGGTGGATTACGTGCGTTTTTGGTACAATCATACCATTTTGAATAAAAGACGCTAAAATAGATTAATTTTACTATGAGTGAAAACATTAGAAAATTACTAGAGGAAATTAATATTCCTGAAGACAAAATAGACGAGTTAATAACAAATATGGACGATGTTTATGAGGGGAAACTTTCAACAGCAGGAGAAGTTGATATTTCTGGTGATATTAAGACAAGGCTTCTATATGAAAAAGATTGGCGAAAAAGAGCGTCTCTTGCGGCAAGGCTTATAAGCGATGATCTTGATAAATAAGTAAACACTTGACAAGTGTTTAGCAATGTGCTATAATAACTATAGAGGACTAAACAACTAATCAAAACCAACCTATGTCAGAAAAAAAAGAATTTACCCTTAAACAAATTGATAGGTTTAAAAGGGAATACAAAGAAGCTGTTAAACTTAATAAAGACTTTTTTATTTTTGATGATCAAAAAATCTATACAAAATACGCAAGATATATGATTGAGCATATAGATAATATAATTAACAATAAATAATATGTTTTTTGAAAAATTTAAAAAATTTGTATTTGTAAGGGTAAAAAAAATTCAGACAAATATACCAAAAAAGAAAAGTAATAAAATTTCATTAGATAAAAAAATAGAAATTATTAAAAAATTAAAAGACAGTGGATTAACATTTGAAGAGATAGGAACAATATTTAATATCACAAAGAGTACAGCACAACAAATATATGTAATAAAATATCCTGGTGTTAGATCTGTTACTATAAAAAAAACTTGCAAACATTGTGGTAAAGGTAAAAATAGAAACAGTTCATTTTCATATAATACAAGAAAAAAGGAATATTATGATAACTGTCTAGAATGTGGAAAAAACTTTTGGAGTAAAATGTTTAGGTTAAAAAAGTGTATTATATGCGGTAGTAATAAAAATAAACATCTTGGGTTTGGTCTTTGTTCCCATTGTATCTCTGTTGTTAGATATTTTAATAAAAAACAAAGAAAAAGGCTTAATAGAGAATATTATCTTAAGAACAGGGATAAAATGATCCAGGTGTCTAAGGAATATAACCAAAGACCAGATGTTAAAGAAAAGAGAAAGGTATATTCTGCTAAATATTATCAAAACAATAAAGAAAAAATATCTGAAAGAGCTAAGATTTATTACCGTGAGAATAAGGATAGGTTTAATGGGTATTATAAGAAGTCATATGTCAGTAAAAAGGCTAAATTAGAAAAATAACTACATTTTTATGTCAGAACAAAAAACACCATCAATAGATGATGTATTAAAAAATCTAAATAAAGAGTTTGGAGACGGGTCTGTTGGTAAGATTGGGGAAAAGAATGCATTAACCATAGATACAATTAAAACAAATTGTTTGTCTCTTGACCATGTATTAGCTTGTGGTGGTTTACCAAGAGGAAGGATATTAGAGGTTTTTGGTGAAGAGTCGTCAGGTAAGAGTACCCTTTGTATGTTCTTAACATCTCAGGTACAAAAGCAAGGTGGTAAGTGTGTTTGGATAGACGCTGAATGTTCATTTTCAAATAAATATGCCAAAGATGTTGGCGTAGATGTTGAAAATCTTATTTTATCTCAACCCACTACAGGTGAGGAGGGATTAAAAATTGTTAGGGAGTTGATATCTACTAATTCAGTTGATTTAATTGTAGTAGATAGTGTTGCCGCATTGGTTCCAGCTAAGGAGTTAGGTGGAGAAATATCAGATGCTGAGATGGCACAACAAGCAAGAATGATGTCAAAAGCATTAAGAGTATTGGCCGGAAGTATTAATAAGACAAAAACGATAGTTATTTTTATAAATCAGTTAAGAGATAAAATAGGTGTTTATTGGGGGACAAAACATAGCACCCCAGGAGGCAAAGCACTAAAGTTTTATTCATCAATAAGATTAGAGGTTAAGAGTGGTAAAAAGATATTAGATAAAGATAATAATGTGATTGGAAATCTAATGAAGATTAAGGCAATCAAAAATAAGACTGGTATGCCATTTAGAGAAACAGAATTTGAGTTAATTTATTCTGAAGGCGTTGACTTGAATGGAGACTTATTAGATTTTGCGGTTAAAAAGGGAATTATTGAGAGAAGTGGAAATTCTTATAGTTATGGCGATGTTAAATTAGGTGTTGGCAGGGATAATTCAAAAGAACTTTTATCTAAAAGTCAAAAATTATATAATGAAATTAAAAATAAATTAGACATTTATGAAAAAGGAAATAAAAAAGAAAAAAGTACAAAGACAACAAACAAATCAAAAAAATAGAAATAATATAGAAAATGATTTTTTAGAGATTCAAAAAACTGTATTTAAGATGATCAAAAATAATGATTTCTTCGATACAATGGTTATAGCATGTTCAAATACTAATCCAGTTATTGAGTTTATTCCACTTGTTTCAAGCAGTGATGATGTAGATTTTGAAAAAGTTTTAATAGATGGTGGTAAAAGATTTGCTGACAAAATACATGATATATATGCATTTATTATGGTTACCAATGTTGGTGTTGGTAGTTTAATAGAAATCAATCATGAGGAAAAATCATATAAGAAACACGAAAATAAAAATGATAATAAGTTTTCTTTAATATTTTATTCAAAGGATATAGTGGGTAACAATAAATTAATGATGAGAGAGTATTTTATAAATGACAATAATGAATTTTCGAGATGGAATAGGGAAACAAAAATTGTAAAAAGTATAAATAGTGTTGGTTGGGATAATATTAATGACAAAGAAACAAAAAGCAAATTTCCACTAATTGAATCATTATGGAAATCATATAAAATAAACTTGATGCTATCTAATAAAAAATAGTATGTTAGAAAAAGACGAACAAAATAAAATTGAATATAATAGGAGAAGGATTATATTTATGGCCAAGCAAGATGCTAATAAAAAAGATTGTCCAAAGTGTAATAAAAAACAATGGAAAGTTGTGCCACTTCATGAGTATGGTGATCCGTTTATGCCATCAAAAGTTTTAATTGTTTGTGGACAATGTTATTATGAGGAGGTATTTGCTGAGGCCCCAGGTGATCAGGCTAGGTCGTTTGCCAATAAAATGATGAAGGGTAAAGATGGCGGACCGAAGAGTGTAGAAAAGGGAAAGGTCGACGAACTAATAATTAAACCAAATAATTATGGCGAGATCAAAAATAAAAAGAAAGATTAGTGAGGAAGATAGGGTTGTTATTGTTCATTATCTTAAGATTGACGGTAATTGGGATATGACAATTTGTAGAAAAAAGGACGCTCATTCTATTGAGAATAAAATGTTAAAATCCGGTAAAGCAATAAAAACAGATACACCATCATTAAGATTTCCAGAAAATAAATAATTAATTATTAAAATAGAAAATCTATGAAAATTGCACAAGCATTGCTTCTACGCAAACAATTAGAAGCAAAGGTTAAGCAGCTCGAACCATTGAAACTGCAAGGTGAACAGGGTGTTTACGAGACAAAGGTTAAAAGGATTAAGATCAATGATGATATTGAGGAGGCAAGACTTCAAATCCCTAGGATTCGGTTGTCAGAGATCACCAAGGAGTATGATAGATATGCATCAGCTCTCAGAAAGTTGGATGCATCTATTCAGAAAGCTAATTGGGAGTTTGATATTGACCTTAAGGATGAGGAGAATCCATTAAAATAAACATTATGCCGGTAAGCGGGAATATTCGCCCCGTTAGAGGCCTAGCGATATGGGTACTGCCGGTGGGAAGTTTATTAGATGATTAATGCTCATTACATAGCGAGGCAGGGGGCTTTGGCCGTTGAGCCGATTTAATCAACGGAGGTGTATCGCGATATGCCGATTCCATTGAACAACTATGTTTAACTTATTACAAGTCGGGTCAATACGACAGTATGTTAAAAATATCTCGTGTACAAGATACACTTGACTGAAACGAACAACTAAATGTTAAACATTTACAACGGAAAGGTATAATAAAAGATTGTCGAATATACGGGACGCTGTTAGGCAAATCTTAGAACATCATAACGGTTAACATGTTTATAATAAATACCGACTGCCTGGATGTGGTGGGCATCAAATGTCTAATAAGATAAATTAAATATATGAAAGATTTTCCAAAAATACATTCCCCATTTGTTAGGGAAACAATAGATGGTAATTATATTGTTACTAATAAAATAGATGAAGACTATCATTGGGTATTTGAAGATGGTGTAATAGCTGTTGATAAATTAGATGGTACTAATATTTGTATTTCTATAAAAGGTGGAAATATAAATAGAATATTTAATAGAACCACTGAAAAGTTTATAATGAATGTTAATCAAACAAAATGGGAAGGTGCTTGTATGGAAGGATTAGCGAAAGCTATTCAAAGAGGTTGGTTAAATAACTATGAAGATGGTGAATATTATGGAGAGCTTATAGGTGAAATATTTAATGGTAACCCACATAAAGTTCAAGGGCATTTGTTTGTTCCATTTAATTATTTAAAAGAAAAATGTCATTGGCATAGTTGGGTTTCAAATAAATATCCAAAAGACTTTAATTCAATTTCAGAATGGTTTAAAGATCTTCCTAGTTTATTTCAAACGAGATTAAAGTTACCAGAAATAAAAACAGAAGGATTAGTTTTTCATCATCCAGATGGAAGAATGGCTAAATTGAGAAGAGATATGTTTGATTGGTACAAAGGTGTTAGACATTAGAAATTTAATTTAAATTAATATATGAATAAATATTGTAAAAAATGCAAAAGTAAAAAACATAGTACTCATAGAATATATGGGAACAAAGGAAGATTATGATGGTATATCTGAGATAAAGTGTGATGATTGCGGGGTTAGAATAGGTAGGTGGTCTGGAAAAGAATTAAAAGATGGTGAAATAGAAAAAAGATTTAATCGTAAATAATATGAAAAATAAAACAAAACAAAAAATTAAAGTAATATTTCTTGACATAGATGGCGTTGTAAATTGTAAAAATACAATGCAAAGACACAGAGGGGCAATTGGGATAGATCCTCATATAGCATTTAGAATTGGTAAAATTATATTGGAAACTGATGCAAAAATTGTTTTATCTTCTTCATGGAAACATTATAAAGACGGTATAAATGAAGTTAATAAACAGGTGTATAAAATTCATGACGTTACACCAATGGTTAAGGGCGTAAGGGGGAACGAAATAAAGGCTTGGTTGGATAAACACCCGGAAGTAGAGAAATACGCTATATTGGATGATGATAGTGATATGCTGGATGAACAAATGGATAACTTTTTTAAAACATTGTGGGATGAGGGTATTACTGATGAAATTATGAATAAAGTAATTAATCATTTAAAATAAATACATGAAAAAAATAAAACAATTAACAATTAAAGATTTAGTTAAAATTGTAAAATGGAAAGAAGTAAAAAAAGCTTTAAAGTATCATTATCCAGATGATAAAAATGATTACGAAGAACTATTTGAAAGTATAAAGAAAAGGAGAAAAGTAAATGTTAAAGATGGTGAATATATAAAAATATCAACAGAATTTAAACATGAATTTTTAGAGAGTGATTACTTAGACATTGAAGATTATAATTATTATAATGTTTCATTAAAAATTAAAGATGAAGATTATTCAGTATCTTTTATTCCATGGAGTAAAATGATTAGTTACCCAATTGATAGAGACACTCTTTATTATAATACGTTAGCAGAAATAGTAGCTCATTTTATATGGGAGATTACATTTTACGGAAATGAGAAAGAAATGAAGAAGAAGGCTAATTATTTAGAAAATACTGTAAAAAAAATTAAAGATGGTACAGCAAAGTTAGTTCCAATGGATGGATCTGGATTAAATAAAAAAAATAAATAAAAAATAATATGGAAATAATAATAAAAGTAAACGGAGATGAAAAATTAGATAAAGTA
>CAYUWE010000025.1:0-9740 GCA_964448255.1 uncultured bacterium
TATGCAAACATTTAAGATTTTACTTTTTACCCTTTTAGCTTTTTCAACAAATAAAGTTTTCTCTGAATCTTTTTCAAATGAAACCTTAGAGTTTCCTTTAGCAACCACACAAGAAGTAACAACAACAGAAACTACCTCTTCAGTTGCTACCTCTATACCCACACAAACCAAAGAACGTTTTACAGGTTTTTTTATTGGTATCAATATTGGTGGGCTCATAAACCGTTCCTATGCTCATGTCAACCCAGCTGGTAGTTTTCTAGATAGAAGTGTCGCCGAAATTAATGCACTAAAATATCATATGCATTTCAATAATGGAGGATTTACAGGAGGAGCTCAAATAGGATATCACTATCAATATAAATTCTTCTTTTGCGGCCTTGAAACAGATTTTGATTATTCTTCATTGTCAAAAACAGTTTCAGTAACACGAGCATGTACATCACCAGTAGTAGGCAACATAACTTATAGAGTTACACATAAAGTTCTTTGGTATGGGACTCTTCGTCCAAAACTTGGAATAGCGTTTAACCCTATAGTAATTTATGCTTCAGGGGGCCTTGCTTATGGTAATATCAAATCCAGCACTTATTTATATTATGATGTAGATTATGGTGAATATAATGGTTCAATAAGTAAAACAAAAACAGGATGGACAGTAGGTGGTGGCCTTGGCTGGAATTTTGCAAAACACTGGTTTGTTAACCTGGATTATTTATTTGTTGATTTCGGCAAAAATAGGTATTCAGATACTCCAGCAACAACTTCAGGGTATTACCAAACTACAGATATAAAAACCATGTTTCACGCTATTAGAACGGGATTAAACTACTTATTTTAGGTGTTTTGAGAATACTATCATTGCCTGAAAGAGGAATCGAACCCCCAACCTTCGCATTACGAATGCGCTGCTCTGCCAGTTGAGCTATCCAGGCGGAGAAAAAAGAGTATGTAAAAGCTTCTATTTTGCTCAATTATTTTTTCTTTAGTATGATTGTAGACAGGTATTTATCATGTATAATAATAGGTATATTTCAGCAATTATTTTAATGGGAGGAAAAGGCCTTCGCTTTGGCAATCAAATTCCAAAGCAATTTCATAATATTTCCGGCAGGGAAATATACAAACACACTTTAGATATATTTTTACAATTAGAATGTTTTGATGAAATCATTTTAGTTAGTGAAGAACATTGGATTGAAAAAATAAAAAAAGATATTCCCTCCTTCATTAAAGTAATAAAAGGAGGAAAAACAAGACAAGAGTCTTCATATTTAGGCCTAATAAATTGTTCATATAAAGATATAGTAGTTATTCACGATGCTGTTAGACCTTTTGTATCAAAAGAAATCATATTAAATAACATAAAATGCGCAATTAACTACAAGGCAGTAGATACCTGTATTCCCACCTTTGATACAATTATTCATACAAAAGATAGAAAAAAAATCTTAGACATCCCCAATAGAGAAGAATACCAAAGAGGACAAACCCCTCAAAGTTTTACATATAATGTAATACTTGATGCCCATATCAACGCTAAGAATAATAATATTCAATCTTCCGATGATTGTAGTTTAGTTATAAAGAATAATCAAAAAGTACATATCGTTAATGGAAGTGAAAATAACATAAAAATCACTTCACAATTAGACCTTTTCTTAGCAGAGCAATTATTTCGAGTATCAAATACTAAAATTCATGGGAAAAATAAATTAGAAAATAAACGCTTTGCAATTATTGGTGCAACAGGAGGTATTGGAAGCATAATTTGCGAACTTTTAAAAAAGGAAAAGGCACATGTAATTCCAATATCGCTAAGCAGCAAAAATTTTCCTTTAGATTTAACTGATGCATCATCAATTAAACGTATATTTAAAAAAATATTCGAAGAATTTAAAGAAATTGATGGGTTAATCAACTGCGCAGGTACATTATTAGTAAAACCTCTAGATGAATTATCAACAAAGGAAATACAAAAATTATTAGAAGTAAATTTACTTGGTGTAATTTTAGCTTGTAAAGAAGCTAAAATAAAAAAAGGTGGTCATATAATAAATATTTCCTCGTCTTCATATTCCCGCGGTAGAAAAAATTTTGGAGTATATTCAGCAACAAAAGCTGGTGTTGTTAATTTTACCCAAGCTCTAGCAGAAGAAAGAAAAGATCTTCATATTCATACTATCATTCCTCAAAGAACTAATACCCCCATGAGAACAAATAATTTCCCAAATGAAGACAAAAATACTCTAATATCTCCAATGAAAATTGCGAAAAATACGATTTGCATTTTAAAAGACTCTTCAACTACTAACGGAATAATCGAGATAAGAAAATGAGGCTTGAAGGATTTGAACCTTCGACCCACTCCTTAAAAGGGAGTTGCTCTACCGACTGAGCTAAAGCCTCCTATTTTTTTATTGACCCCAAGGGGATTCGAACCCCTGTTGTCGGAATGAAAATCCGGTGTCCTAGGCCTGGCTAGACGATGGGGCCAAGCTTCAATTTTACTTACTTCACTGTTAAATCTCTAGTATTTCCTTTTCTTTATCCGAACAAGTGCTTTCACAAAGCTTACAATATTTATCTGTCAGTTCTTGTATCTTTTTTTCTTTTTGTTTCATCATATCTTCTGGTAATTCACCGGAAGTTTTTTGTTTTTTTACTAAATCATTAAACTTTCTTCTAATTTCCCTAATAGCAATTTTAGCTTCTTCCGTTCTTTTTTTACATTGCTTAACCATTTCTTTTCTAACTGATTCATCCATAGTTGGAATGTTTATTCTCACAACATTTCCATCAACTACAGCTTGAACGTTTAAATTAGCATTTTCAATTCCCTTTGCAATTGCATTAGCATTATTAGCATCATAAGGTGATATCAACAATTGTCTAGATTCTGGAACGGTTACATTAGCTAGATCTTTCAATCGCATAGAAGTGCCGTATGTTTCAACCATTACATGATCTAATATCGCGGGATTAGCTCTGCCAGTACGTAAACTCTTTAATTCTTGCTTCAAATGATCTATCGCAGCTTCCATTGCTGCTATAACTTCGTTCTCCATACTCATCCTTATTTCTCCTTGCTTATTTATCCTACAAGGACATCAGTTGTTATAATAATACTATAATACGTTATTTTGTCGATTGATTAATTTGCCATCTCCAAAATCGCAATATCATTAATTCCTTTCCTTCTCCAATTTTTTCAACAAATTCTTTTATCGTTATCGTAGAATCTTTAATGTATTTTTGCTCTAAAAGACATGCTTGATCAAAATAAGCTTTCATTTTTCCTTCTACAATTTTATCAACAATATGCTCTGGTTTGTCTTTTATCTGCGATTTTGCAATTTCTTTTTCTTTTTGTCTTACTTCTTCTGGTATATCTTCTGGAGATATATAATCTGGGTTTTCTGCTGCTACATGCATTGCTATATCTCTTGCCGAATCTTGTTTCTCTTTTCCATCTCCTTTTAGTTCCACAATGGCAACTATTTTCCCACCCATATGTGAATAAACTCCATAAGAAGCATCTTCATCTTTTTTAATTATTTCTAACCTTTTTATTTGAATATTTTCTCCAAAAGTTTGGATTAAAATATTTCTAGATTGATCAACTGTAATAGAAGAGTCTAAAGGACTAGGCATATTTAAAAATTCTTCTAAAGATTTTGGTTTTTTTTCTGCAGCATACTTTGCTATATCACTAACAAATGATTTAAATTTCTCATTGCCAGCAACAAAATCTGTTTCAGCATTAACTTCTACTAATGATATTGCCTCTTTCCCATCAAAAAAAACCTATACTTCCTTCTTTCGCCTCTCTACCTTCTTTTTTTACACCTGAAGCCATCCCTAATTTTCTTAAATGCTCAACAGCTTTTTTAATATCACCTTTCGCTTTTGTAAGAGCTTCTTTACATTTGCTCATTCCAACACCAGTAAGATGCCTAAGCTCTTTAATCATTTCTGTTGTTATTTTATCGCTCATTCTTCATTGCTCCTATCTTCTTTATCAATAAGAATTTCTTCTTCAACTATTACTTTCTCTTCTTCTTTTTGTATAGAAACATTCATTTCTTTCTTCTTTTCGATAATGCTTTTAGCTAGAGAAGATAAAATTAATTTTATGCTTTTTAATGCGTCGTCATTACATGCTATTACATAATCTATTGGATCTGGATTGCAATTAGTATCCACTAATGCCATCACAGGGATCCCTAGTTTTCTTGCTTCAGCAACAGCAATATTTTCCCTGCCTGGGTCAACAACAACTAACAACCCTGGAAGTTTTCTCATAGATCGAATCCCTGACAAATGTCTTTCTAATTTCTCTTGTTGCTTTGTTAGCTGTGCCATTTCTTTTTTCGTTAATCCTTCTCCACCTGAAGCAATTCTTTTCTCTATTCTTTCTAGTGTTTTTATAGACTGACGTATTGTGGTTAAATTTGTTAACATCCCACCAAGCCATCTTTCACAGACATAAAATTCATCACATTTTTCTGCTGCTTCTTTAACAACAACTTTGGCTTGTTTTTTTGTTCCAACAAAAAGTATAGATTTTCTTTTAGTTACAATATCCTCAACTACTTGTTTAGCTTCCCTAATTTGTTGCATAGTTTTAGCTAAATCTATGATGTAAATACCATTTCTCTCTTCAAAGATAAAACGTTTCATCTTTGGATTCCATCTTTGCCTTTGGTGACCAAAATGGGCCCCTGATTCAAGCAAATCTTTTATTGTAATATCAAGTTCTTCTGAGTGTTTTGTTGCCAAGCTATATTCCTTTTTGTTTAGATTTTTTTGTCTTAATTTTTTTAGCGCCTGATCAGAATCGAACTGACACTCGTAGCTTGGAAGGCTACTGTTCTACCATTGAACTACAGGCGCGAACCATTTGCAAATCCTTTATAAATTACAAAGGCTTTGATGCAAAAAAGTTACCATGAATTGCTAAATAGCACAAGTATATATATTCGCTTTTGCTATCATGAAAAAATTCGCATGCATGTTTTTACTCGAAATTTTGTTTTTTTCCAAGTAAAATTAAAATTGATAGATACAAGTCCATATTTGGTGCTTTTATATGAAAGAAATACTACTAAAAGGTAAAACAAAAAAATTTCTTCACGGGGTATTATGTCTCTTTCTTTTAATAACATTTCGCGTGTGGCATCTATCTTTTGTTCAAAGAGATGAGCTTAAAGATCAAGCAAAAAGACCTCAAAGAAGAATGATCATAGAACATGCTAATAGAGGGATTATCTGTGACAGATTTGATAAACCAATAGCAATAAACAGTATTAGATATAATGCAACCATTTATTATTCTCACCTTCGTCAAATACCAATGACAAAATGGATTAAAGACAAAAAAGGGAATAAAATAAAAACTTATCCAAGAAAGGAATATATAGAAAAACTTTCAATTTTTTTAGCTACAGAATTAGATATGGATTCTGTTGATATCGAAGATATGATCCATGCTAAAGCATCAATTCTCCCTAATTCCCCTTTTATTATTAAAGAAAATATTTCAGAAAAACAATATTTTAGACTCCGCTTCGCCCAGAGAAAATGGGAAGGACTGCACTCTGAGCTTTCTTCAGAAAGGTACTATCCTCTAAATCAAAGCTCCTCAAGTATTTTAGGATATATGGGAGCTATCAGCCAAAATGAATACTTATCTATCGCAAATGAAATTTCATTTTTAGATTCTTTAAAAAATAATTATTACTCTGAAGAATATTTTTCTTTGCCTGATAAATTTACAACGCCAAAACAAGCATTTGACAGACTAAATGAATTAAAAGAAAGAGCATATACAATTAATGATTTTATTGGAAAATGTGGAATTGAAGGATCGTTTGAAGAAATTTTAAGAGGGTTTTATGGAAAGAAATATTTTGAAGTAGATATCAATGGAAAATTTTTACGGGAATTGCCAATTTCAAAAAAACCTCTCCCAGGTGAAAAAATTAAACTAACAATATCCTCTGAGTTGCAGCAATTTGCAGAAAATTTACTTTGCTATGATGAAAAACTAAGAGATAATAAAAGTCGCTATTACGACAAAACAAAAAAACAATATGTAGCGCAAAAACAACCATGGATTAAAGGTGGCGCTATTATTGCAATAGACCCCAATAACGGAGAAGTTATTGCGTTAGCTTCATATCCTAGGTTTAATCCTAATGATTTCATTAGATCTTCAAATAATGAATTATTTCAACAAAAGCAAAGAAATATCCATAAATGGTTAGAAACTTCAACACATATAGCAAACATTTATGATGGAAAAGTACCTTTATCTAGAGAAATCTATGATTTCACAGGCAATAAACTCTATAACGAAGAAAAATTTCTTTCTTTTCCTTATTTCATTGAATCAATCTTACCTAATAAAGACAATTTCATATCGATTATCACTGATATAAAACAATGCATACAATTGCAAGAAATTGTTGAAGATCTTCTTTTTTTATCCTCCGAAAAAGATATTATGCTTGTTTTTGATATGCTTTTCCCAAAAGATGAAGGACATATTTGTTGCGGCAAAGTCTATAGTGAAAAAGACAAACAAAGAATAAAAAATGCGATTAAAATCCCTTTAATTTTAGAAATAAAAAATACTCTATTGTCATTTCTCTTTTCATTTAAGCATAACAAAGACAAATTATTTGTTATTGATATATGCAAAACTATTGTAAATAGCCCCTCTTTTTCTGATCAACTAATTGACCAAATTGGAAATATCACAATTGAAGATTATTGGAACCTTTCTAAAGCATCGATAAAAATTGAGGAAATAATAAAAAATGAAATTTTCTATCAATTTAAAAAGACTTTTTTTTCTCAATGGAGAAAAGATAATCAAAAAGAATATTTAAAAAATATCCGTAAAGAAGAAAAAAATAAAAATATCTCTCCGCGCCCATATATCGATTATATAAGAGCTAAAGAAAAAGAATTGTTTAAAAACTTCTGGGATGAAAATCGCTTAACCATTCTATCATTATTATTCAATGCTAATGAAACAATAAATGATGAACAGCTAAAACCATATATTGATCATCTTACAGAAGAAAAAACTAATGAAAAATATTCTGCAATAGAAGAATACACTTTAATTAAGGAAAAACTTCTTTATCTCGACAAAAATATTATTATTGATTTCTTTAGAACTATTCGTTCATTTAGTGATTTAGATAGAACATTATTTAGCAATCCAAAAAAAAATGAACAAGATCTAGCTTCATCATTTTATCCAAAATTAGGGTTTGGATACGGAAGATCACAAGCATATAGTCAAGCTGCACCTCTAGGATCAATTTTTAAACTCATAACTGCATATACAGCTTTAAAACAAAAATATTTTGAAAATGATGCTTCTTCATCTTTAAATCCTTTTTCTATGATCGATGATATAAAATGGAATAGTAAAGGAGAAATGATAGTAGGATTTGGATTAGATAAAAAAGCTTATCCAAGATTTTATAAAGGCGGAAGACTGCTTCAAAGTTCTCATTCAAATATCGGCCTTGTTGATATCACATCAGCCATAGAAAGATCTAGCAATCCATATTTTTCAATATTAGCAGGAGATTACATAAAAAATCCCCTTGATTTACTTTCAGCATCACAAGAATTTGGATTTGGCAAACCTTCTGGCATTGATTTGCCAGGTGAATTTGCAGGCAATCTACCTCAAGATATTGATATAAATAAAACAAGCCTTTATTCATTCGCCGTAGGACAACATTCCCTAGTAGTAACACCCCTTCAAACATCCATAATGTTATCTGCCATTGCAAATGGAGGATATATTTTAAAACCATATGTTAGAAAAGATAACAAATCCTCAAACATTCATAGTATTGTCTTTCTACCTGCTGATATCCAACATATGATATTTGATGGAATGGACAAAGTCATTTCAAGTGCAAATGGAAATGCTAGGCCTACAATAATTAGAAAATGTAGACAAAACAAAAAAAATATGGGAAAATTATATTTCCTTATTTCATCAATTTATTGGAAAGACTAGTACAGCTGAAATAATGCACAACCCCAATGTTTTACCTTCTTGTGCTAGTCAAAAATACAAACATATTTGGTTTGGAGCAATTTCATTTGAAGAAGATTTGACAAAAAACATCTCTAATTACAAACAATTATGGAACAGTCCTGAATTAGTAGTAGTTGTCTATCTTAGATTCGGAGATGGTGGAAAAGAAGCTGCACCCATTGCTACACAAATTATTCAAAAATATCGTGAAATAAAGAAAAAATATACTTCTAATAACTAGTTTTTTTTAACAGTATGTTTTCAAAATAAGCTATTGTCTTTATTAACCCATCTCTTAAAGATACTTTTGGTTCCCATTTGCAATGTTTATTAACCAATTCTAAATTAGGTTTTCGCATATTTGGATCATCAGAAGGAAGCGGATAATATACAATTTTAGACTTGCTATTTGTTAACTCTAAAACCAACCTAGCTAGCTCAATTATTTTAAATTCATAAGCATTGCCTATATTCATTGGACCTGCAAAATCCCCTGTTCCCTCCATAAACAATATTATTGCTTCGATTAAATCATCTACATAACAAAATGATCTTGTCTGATTCCCCTTGCCATAAATTGTAATTGGAAGGCCTTTTAATGCCTGTACAATAAAATTTGATACCACCCTTCCATCATTAGGATGCATCCTTGGACCATAAGTATTAAATATTCTACCTACTTTAACTGGTACTTTATGTTGCCTCCAATAATCAAAAAATAGTGTTTCAGCACATCTTTTCCCTTCATCATAACATGAGCGAGTCCCAATTGGATTAACATTTCCCCAATAATTTTCTTTTTGTGGATGAACTTTAGGATCACCATAAATTTCACTAGTAGAAGCTTGAAATATCCTTATACCTAATCTTTTCGCTAATCCTAAAACATTTATTGCTCCATGAACACTAGTTTTTACTGTTTGAACTGGGTCAAATTGATAATGAATTGGAGAAGCAGGACAAGCTAAATTATATATTTCATCAACTTCAACATAAAGAGGAAAACAAACATCGTGCCTAATACATTCAAAATATGGGTTATCATATAACTGTAATATATTTTCCTTGTTACCTGTAAAAAAATTATCTACACATATAACTTCATTATCTCTATTCAATAGCGTTTCACATAAATGAGACCCTAAAAAGCCGGCTCCACCTGTTATTAATATTCTTTTTCTTCGTTTTGTCATGGTCTATTGTGCAATTATAAAACTAGTCTTTAACAAAGAGAAATTATTTCTAATATCCCTTAAATCATCAATTTTCTCATCTTTAATCGTTATAATCACTGAATCACATACCTTTTCTAATATCTTTGCTTGAGATTTTTCTGGAGAAATATCGCTATATAGCAATATTTTATCGTATCCAGTTTTAAGATCAGAAAGTAATTTTACAAATTTTTTAGTATCTAATAATTCTAATGCAAAACGGGTTGTTCCTCCACATGGCAAATAATCAAACTCTTTTTCTTTCCTTATTGGTAAATCCTTAATTTCATTTTGTAATACCTGTAAAAATCCTGGTATGTCATTTGGCGAATGTGCTGCTTTAAAAGTAGCATCAATTAATAGTACTTTTTTATCTCCTTTGCCTAATATTGATGCATATGCAAAAGAATAATTTGGCGCATAATTTGTAAAAAGGCCAAGTACGGAACCTT
>CAYUWE010000026.1:0-9645 GCA_964448255.1 uncultured bacterium
AATTTAGAACACCACTTTGGGATTACGACAATGATAAATTTTTAGGATTTTATTATTGGGGTTATTTTAATAAAAAATATCATTTACCAAACATGACAGCTGATGGTAAAAAAATGCAAGACTTTGATGATCAACAATACACAGGCCTAAGAGACAAGAATGGTAAAGAGATTTATGAAGGTGATGTTGTTAAAATACTAGATTATGGAACTTATGAAGTAAAATGGGACAACAATAACTCAAAATTTGATTTTGCATTAGGTTGGGCTGTAGATTCAATGAAAGTAGTAGGAAATATCCACGAAAATCCTGAATTATTAAAATAAAACTATGCTAACAAAAAGAAATTTAGAGACTCTCCGCTTATGGGGTGAGACATTATCCTACTGTGAAAATCATAAATGGACCAAGTGGGATCAGAATTTAATGTTGAAATTGATTAATGAGATTAAGGACTATAATCATAAGAATTATTTGAAACAGAAAAAATCCTAGATAATTATATAACTAAAAAACTAAACAACTAAAAAAATGACAAAAACAACAGACGATTTCTTCTCAGAAGAGAATGAAGCAAAATCAAATTGGTTTAAATTTGAAAAGATTGGTGATGCAGTAAAAGGTACGCTCATCGCTACTAGCACTAAACCAGCTAGAGACATGTTCCCAGAACAAGAAGTATATGAACTACAACAAGAAGACGGTTCAGTTATTAATGTAGCATCTAGTAAGAATTTTGTTAGAACCAGTATGAGGCGTGCTAAGATCGGACAAATTGTAGGATTTAAATATACTGACGACTATCAAACAGAGGCTAATAAAGCAAAAGGAATGGCACCAGCTAAAACTATTAAAGTGTTTTTAGGTGACATGGACCCTAATTACGATGCAACAGCAGGTATGGAAGAAATACAGGTAGACGACGTACCATTTGAATAAGTAATATATAGGCTAGGTTCTAGGTCTAGCCTGTGCCTAAAAATATGGAAAAAGAAAAATTTAAAGAAGAATTATCAGAAGAATTAAAAAAAGAAATAGATAATGCCATAGATAAAATATTAGATGAGTATGGAGAATGTTTAAGAATGTTAGGTGATAATTAAATATATGAACATAAAACAAATACACATTGAAAAATCTAGGACTATTGAGGTTGATGGTATGATGGGGCGTGATAAATTTAGAAAAATTACCATTGGAATGGTAGCAGATATAGAAAAAGAGGACACACCCCATGAAGCCTACGAAGATTTATCTAATAAAGTTAATGAAGCTATAAACTATGAAATCAAAGCACTTAATTCAAAAACCAGAAAAATGGATAACAAAAGCGGAGAGGGAATCAAACAACAATTGTTGGGTTGATATGATTCTTGGAAGATCTGAAGCAGCGGCTAAAGACTACTCTGAGAATAATCCATATGGTGGAAGCGTTGAGCTTCATGATATAGAAAATGAAAAAGACTTATGCTAAACGAACAAAACTATTTTTCACAAGATAATAAATATCTTTCAAACTCTAAAGTATCAGACTGGTTGAAAGACAAGAATTACTTCTATAAGAAGCATATCACTGGAGAGATTAAATCGCCCACTACAGATGCTATGGTTATTGGTAGTGCGGTAGATGAATGGCTGACAGGTAGTAAGGAAGAATTTAAGAAGAAATACACTGTAGTCACCAGAAGAAGCAAAACATCAGACACTCCCTGGAGGTATCAGCTGAATAATACTATGTATAATGAGATTGAGTCGATGTGCAGCAAGGCTGAGCAGTCTGACGTTGTCAAATCTTTAAAGGATCATACCGCTCAAGATATACTGAGGGCTGATATAGATCTAAAACATTTTAAAGGAGTTTGTGGTATTCCAGATTGGTATATATTAGAAGATAGTAAATGTATTATTACAGACCTAAAGACGGCACAATCTATTATTCCTGATAAATATCACTGGAAATGCCAAGAATTAGGGTATTATAGACAGCAAGCATTTTACCAGATACTGATACAGAAGATACATAATGTAACAGATTTTGTGTCTAGACACCTAGTAATTGAGAAAGACCCTGACAATATTAATCACATTGCTACCTTTATTCTAGATCAAAGTAGAATAGAGAAAGAGAAGGAATTCTTATTTCAAATCTTTGAAGATATTAAGAATGAAGAATCATTTGAGTCACTAGTGCCATCATGGAAAGATGCTATAGTTATTGGGGCTTATGATGAGATGTTATGACTTACGAACAAGCAAAAAATAAATTTCTAAAGATAAAACCGAAATTCGCTGGGAAAGATGTTTTTTATGATGCATTAGTTATTTTATTTAAAAAATCAGAAAAAGACAAAACAGTAAGCGGCGACATGAGACAATTTTTTATTAATAATTTTGAGAAGTATTTAGATGAAACTATACAATCATCAACAAAAACTACTAGATAAAAATCCAGACAAGTGTTTGATAGCATGGGAGGTTGGAACAGGTAAGACTTTTATGGCTTTGAGTCTAACTAAAAATGCTGTATATCCAATAGTTATATGCCCAAAATCACTAAAAGAACAATGGCAAGAGCAATGTGAGTATCCAGTATTAACAAAAGAAGAGTTTAAATTAGGAAAAAATTCTATTATATCCGATTGCTTAATTATAGACGAAGCACATTTCTTCTTTGGCATGCAGAGTATAAAGAAGAAATCAGGAATGTTAAAAGCACTACTAGCCTACATTAAGAAGCACAACCCACCATATATATATCTCTTAACAGGCACACCATACATGTCTACACCATGGAATATATACGCAGCGGCAGAGATACTGGGACACAAGTGGAACTACATGAAGTATAAGAGGCATTTCTTTCAAGAGGTTAATATGGGCAGGAGATGGCCAATACCAGTAGTTAAAAAAGGAATGGAGGGTGATATTGCTAAACTTGTTAATAAGATTGGTGATACTGTAAAAATGGAAGACTGTTTCGACGTCCCAGAACAGATATTCCAAACTGAATATTTCGACCTCACAAAAGAACAGAAGAAAGCTATAGACAACTTAGAAGATGAAGGAATAGCACGATGGACTAAGACACATCAGGTATGTGGGGGGACACTGAAGAGTGATGGATATTCAGAAAATCAATCATTCAGGTCTGAGAAAATGGAACGACTTCTTCAACTAGTTGAAGAAAATGATAAATTAATAATAGTATGTAGATATAATTATGAGATTGAGTCAATTAGGCGATTATTGGAAACTAAAAAATTGCGATGTCACACTATCACAGGAGCAACAAAAGAAAGACATGAAACTGTTAAAATGGCAGAAAAAGATGGGTCTTGTATCGTCCTCATCCAAGCACAATGCTCAGAAGGATACGAACTCCCAAGCTTCCCAGTGATGGTGTTCTATAGTTTAGACTTTAGTCTGAAGAACTATATACAAATGTGCGGTAGGATACTGCGCGCTAATAAATTAAAGAAGAATGTCTACAAATTCTTAGTTGTTAAAGACACTATAGATAATGATGTCTATAAATGTATTCAAAACAAAAAGGATTTTGATGTGGCTATTTATGATAAAAGCAGAAGCTAAATTCCACTCAGAACTGATGAAGTGGCTAAAATACCACAAGAAACTATTCCCCAAGTCTTTCCTTATCGAAACAAAAGTAGTTAGACGTGACTCTAACCGCTTCCCTCTACATGAACTATCAGAGAAAGAAAGAAGATTATTGAAACAAGCTAAGCATGGTACAGTACTACAGACGCACTCAGACTATGGAGGAATGGGGACATTGTGCGATGCTAGTGTAATATCAGGCGGAGGCTTCGTCTTCATCAAATGGATCAGAAGAGGCAACAAAACTTTCTACGCTATTGATATAGACAAACTAGAATCCTATGAGGAATTTCATAGCCTTAAATCATTAACAGAAGATGATTGCATAAAAATATGCCATCATATAGGTAAATTAAAATGATAAAAAAATGTGGATGTGGCAGAGAATTATTAGACAATAAACAAATAAGATGTGAATATTGCCACAGAAAAAGAGATCTTGATTACATCTTTAAAAAAACTATTGAAAAAGATAATGGTCTAACGAAAGGTAAAAATTATGAAGGATACGTTGCAGAAGCGAAACAGAAATTTCCGGAACTTTATAAACATTATGACGATAAAGGTCAAAACAGAATAATAATAACTAAATAAACTAAAAAAATGCCTGTCAAAAAATGCACTAAATGTAACCAGAAAAATAAATTTTCTGAAGCTAAGATAAATAAATATTTAAAAGAAAATAAGCCTTTACTATGCAGTAGATGTGTTGATTTATCTTACAAAAAGAAAAGAAATATAAAACTAAGAATAGAAAGAAACAGCCCTATATCATTCAGTGAATACTACAAGTTTAAAACAGGTAAACAAATATAAAAAAAGAAGAGGTTTTAAGCTCTTCTTAATGAAATATATGTATATATTAATATTATTAGCAATTTTCTGCTTTATATGGTGGTTTTCAACTCCTAAAGCTAGATAATTATTCACCAAATAATCTTTCAGGTTTTATTCTTTTTTCTGCTAAATCTACTAAAAATTGTCCGAATCTTCCACTTCTAGATAATTTACTAGCTCCAAGTAGTACCAAGGCCCTAGGATCAAATACACTTGAGAATAATCCTATACTATCCGTCAAACTTAAAACATTATTTCTTTGCTCTATAGGTAATCTTCTTAAGGCTGCATTACTGATTGGTATAAGACTTGAAATATCTTTATTTATTTCTCTTATCCCTACTGGTGCAGCTTTTTCTATTGCTTTCCTTATATCATTATAAAAAGTAGTATAAACTCTTTCAGTAGCTGAGGCATCCGGATCTGGATTGCCAAAAGACCAAGCACCTTTTGTTCCAGCTCCTCTTTTTATATTAGTAGCATCAACTAAATTAACAATTCCATTTCTGCCAGCAACTTCTTTTACTTCTTCTTCAAGTTTATTGATAATTCTATTAGTTGCTCCGATATCTCCAAATTGTCTAGCTTTACCTGTTGTTAACCTTTTTATTGTGCTTTCTAAGACACTGTTTAAATTAACTGTCTCTTTCGCTCCCTCAAGTTTACTATCAAGCTTTGTTACTAGTTGGTTTATTTTAGAATGTGTTTTAGCAACTGTTTCTTCTAATGTCCCTCCAACTTTGAATTTGTTTACATTTTCAATTTTAAATCCATCTGCAATGTCTCTTTGTTGTGGCTTAATAACAGAAAACTGTATTTTTTCTCCAACAGGCTTTAAAAAACCTTTAGCAGCTGTTACAGCTCTTCCGGCTACTGGGAAAACCGCGCCTACAATTGCTGGTGTTGTTAATTCTTTATTAATTTCACCTTCATTAATAGCTGATATACCTGTTATAATTCCTGCTTCTGCTCCGGATCTTCCTGCCAAGCCAAGTGTTTTTGCTAATTTTGGTACTTTTTGAAGCTTAGTTGCTCCACTAACAGCTCTTTCAATTTTTAAAGCAGCAGACCCAGGTACTAAAAATTCAGCTATAGATCCTACAAATTTACCTATTTTTTCTTGAGGTCCTATTGGTGTTATAGCTTCTTCTGGTATTAATCTTTCTGCGGCAACTTCTTCTCTTTTTGCGAAACCTAAAGGCTCTTCTAGGGCCTTGGGTGTTGCTACTCTGCCTAATACCCTAACACCTCTTTCACCTAAGGCTGAAGCTCCTCTTACAGTTTCTAATAATTGTTTCCCAACTCCTCTGAATAATCCTGTCCTATCTGGTCTTTCTCCAGATACTTCTGGTGTTCTTTCTTCTATATTTTTTCTTTCTTGTAATCTCTGTTTTAAGAGATTAAATTGTTGTTCGCTTAATGCCATATTATTCTAATAATCCTTCACCTCTAAGTTGATCTAGTTGTTCAGGACTTAATTTATTAATTAATTCTTCGTCACTAATATTAATACCAGCATTAGGTCTATCTGTTTTTATTAATTCATTAAATTCACCTGTATCAAAACCAAGAGATTCAAATGTTGTAACTTGTATATCTAATGAATCATCAATTAAATCTAATAAATTTCTTGTTGCTGTTAATGCCTGTGATTTTGTTAGATTTGGATTTGCTATGGTAGATGTATATCTTACAACGTCAGCATCAGTTAAAACACCAACTTCCTTAAAAATACCTCTAGCGAGACCGGGAACTGTTTGTGTAATTATTTGGTTCAATTCAACAACTTTATCATCAAAAGGATTCGCACTTCTGAATCTACCAACAGCTGGACCTTGTTTCCCAAGATCATTAATTAATTCTTGTATTCTCTCCACATTTCTTTTTGCTAGTCTTGCTTGACCTAAATCATTAACTTGTGTTTGTGATATTCTTTGTTTTTTACCTTCTAACAATCTAGACGTATCGAGACCAGCTGAAGCTATTTCGCTAAAAATTGAATTCCTTTCAGTTCCTGTTAAAGTAAAAAATAATTGAGGATTTCTAAAAGCTTCTCTAGCTGTTGGTGATAATTGATTAATGCCAGCTTGAATGTTGTTTTTCTCTACATTAGATGTTAAAGCCTCAAATTCTGACCTTAAATCTTCTCTGCCTTCTGGCGTTAATGTTTGCTGTAATTCCTGTTCTTTTTGGACTATAAACTGTTCAAATGTGGGTTGTTGTAGTTGTACATCAGTAATAGATCCAGGTGGTATATTTTCAACCCTTGTAGGAATAGAAACTGCTCTTGTAATTTTAGGTGCTGCGGTTAATCCAAAATCTTGTATTGTTTCCCCAGTTTGCCTGTCAACTAAAATAGCTCTTCCTCCTGATTGTATTATCTGTGTATCTCTATCTTTTATTACTTCTGGTTTTTTGAATATATCTTGAACACCTGTTATAGGATTTGGTATTCTTAATATTTGATTCTCTGTCAAGCCCGCTAAACCTGCAGGTCCTTCAATTTTTACAAAACCCTCTAAGGCTAAATTTCTTTCAAATTCTGATTGTTGTTTTAATTCAGCAGCTTCATTCTCTTGTATTTGGCCCTCTAGTAATAATAAATCTACTTCTCTATCAATATCCTCCTTAGTGTCGTTAGCTATATCACGTGCTATACTTTCTGCTCTATCAAATGCACCTTGTGCAATTTGTTCTTGTATTAAAGCATTATTTAAATCTAATTTAACCAATGCTAAATCTCTTCTTTGCTCATCGGTAAGTTGAGCTTGTTGCGCTTGTATTAATCCTGAAGTTATACCTCTGCCTTGACCTGCTAAAGCTCTTACTTCGGTTTCATCTATAATTCCTTGTTTTTGTATTTGCGTTGATAGATCAGCAACTTTTCTTTGAGCTTCTACTAACGCTTGACTAGCTACTCCAACTCCAGCTGCTTCTATAGCTTCTTGCCTAATTTGAGCTGATGGTATTCTGGCAGCTCTAATTCTTTCTGTTATAGTTGGTGCTGGTGATGGTGTAGGTTTAATCACTGTAGGTGTAACATCAGTTACCGGCTGTTCTCCTATTGAAGCTGCTTGCCTCTCAGCTGCTGCAATGTCTGCTGGTCTTTCTATGAGCCCTTTATCAATTGCAAATTCTATATTTTGTAAATCAGTAGCAGTTGCTGTACCTAATTTTTGCCTATCCATCGCTGCTTGTAAACCTAAATCTTGTGTACCTCTTGCTTGATCGATTGTAGCTTGAGTCTCAGGTGTATCAATTAAATCTGTAGAATCTATTGTTGTTAAGTCTGGTGTTGGCGCTGCTTCTGGTAATGTAAACCCCTCGGCGAAGGCAGCTTGAGCCTCTGGGGTGTCTACCCCAACGACTCTTGGTTCTTCACCCTCTTTAATAAGGGTTGCTTGTTTTATATCTCCGTTTGCCATATTATTTTATATTAATTAATTTTAATTTCTTCGAAGTCAACTATCACCTTTCTAATAATAGCTGCAGCTGATGCACCTGATCCAGTCCCCCAAGATAATTTTAATTGTAATGCATCAAAAACTCCAAGTTCATTTCCGCTTGTGTTATTATAAATGTCATCAACAATTCTAGATGAGTCTATACTAGTCAACCCATTATATATTTGTGCCACATTATTACCTTGTCTATCTAGTAAGTCTAAACTAAAATCTCTGCCTCCTGTAAATGTATTTTTAAATTCAGTTCTAACAGATTTTATTTTCCCTCTTGATCTAGTATTAAATGCAGGCTCTACAAATGTTGTTTCAAAATTACCTGTGCCATTATCAACGAAAGACTGTAACCCACCGCTTGTTGTTGTTCCTGATGATATTAATTGTTTTGACCCTGATGTAGTTCTTAGCATTCCTGAAGTTGAACCTGACCCACTTGATATTTGCAATAGTCCTGCATTAACACCTTCATAAGTACTGCCAAATGAATATACATTACCAGATAAATTAACTCTTAAAAAATCACCAACAATATCTACGCCACCAACACTGGGTATATTAACATCCTTTATAGATCTTATTTTTTTAAATCTTCTACCATCATATATTATATAGTGTACGTTTCTATTGTTTGTAGTGAAATCAGTTGATATACCCCTAGTAAAACATCCTACACTTCCTTTGTAGCTGAAACCAGCTCCCATTTCACTTCCAAATATTTCATAAACTCTATAAGGATCTTGTTTAATGTAGTCCCAAAAATAAGCCTTACACTCTCCTAATTTTGTATTGCTTGATGGATTAGTGTCAGTAAAAATTACTAATGTCCTATTATTTAATTTTGCAAATGATCTTATTACTTGATCATTTGGTAAAGCTAGTGCGGTAGGTGTAAATGTTGTACCATCAAATCTTGATAGATTACTACCATCACCTATATAAAGATTGTCATCATCTCCAACTATTAATGGATGAGAGAAGTCCTTGTCTAGAACAGCAGCACCTGTTGGCACTGTACTCATATAATCATCATCAAATGTTGGTCCTGATATTGTTAGCCTACCTACATCTCCATCTGTGGAGTCATTCCAGCTATAAAAAATATAATCAACTCCACTTATTCTATATTTGACTACGTCGCTCATAGTAGAACCTGTCACTGCATGTGGAAAATTTACATCATTGGTTAAAGCTCCGGTTAGTAAAGCAAATTTGTGAAGCTTTGTTCCTCCGGCACTATAACCATTCTGATTTGCTTCATCATTAGCCATATTCAATTGTACACCATCTATTACAGAAACATTTGTTACATCTGTTGGATTTTGACCTACACTTGCATAACCAAACTGTCTCATTGGATTAAAATTAGACATACTGTCAGATCCATTAAAAAGTATAGGAGCGCCAACAGTTGATTGAGGATGTAGGCCTGACAGAAAGTCAGTGCTATCAAATATTATTTTATTTTTTGTTATTGTAGCCATATTTAAACTGTTCCAGTGGCATAAACCCATTCATCATTATTGGTGTCATACCAATAAAAACGTCTTGTCGCGCCACTTTTATATATTTTAAATTGATTCTCAAAATTAGTTGGTTTAGAAGATGGCACAGTGTCAACGACTTCTATCGTATCTCTAATATCATTTAAGTCTATTGTCCTATCAAGATCAAGATCATTATCAAATTCTAGGTCACCGTTTATTATTTCTTCTTGTTTTATTATTTTTTC
>CAYUWE010000027.1:0-4887 GCA_964448255.1 uncultured bacterium
TACATAATAACATGAAATTATACAGGAGACAATATTTTATGTTTAGTAAATCAATGAGGCCATCTTTTTATATTTTACTTTTTGTAACTTTTATTGATTTTATGGGTATCGGACTTGTCTATCCTTTATTTTCAAAATTATTTTTTGATAAAAGTCTTACATTCCTTCCTTTTGCTACATCAGCTCAAATGAGGGGTTTTTGGCTAGGACTTTTATTTGCTTTAATGCCGCTTGTTCAATTTATCTCTTCTCCTACATGGGGGACTATTTCTGATAATAAAGGAAGAAAAAAGCCTTTGCAACTTAGCCTTTCTATTACAATCATTGGTCATATCATTTCTGTTTTTGGTATTTTCTTTACTAGCATTTCACTTCTTCTTTTATCTAGAGTTATTTTAGGAGTAGGAACTGGAAATATTTCTATTGTTCAAGCTTCAATAGCTGATCTTAGTTCAAATGAAGAAAAAGCAAAAAATTTTGGATTATATGCTATGGCTATTGGCGCTGGGTTTGCTTTAGGGCCGTTTTTTGGTGGATCACTTTCAGTTTTCGGATTTAGTATTCCATTCATTTTTGCTTCGTTATTAACAGCTATTAACCTTATTTTAGCTCTTTCTTTTTTACGAGAAACTCTTCATAAATTGTCAGAAAAAAAGCTAAGCTGGACCGTTGGTATTTCAAATCTTAAAAAGGCTTTTCAATACAAAAATATTAGAGCGATTTTTTTATGTACTTTTTTATGTGGGTTTGCTTGGACTTATTTTTTAGATTTTGCTCCTGTTTATTTAATTAAACGTTTTAATTTTTCTCCTGCAAATGTAGGTTTCTTTTATGGTTCCATAGGGGCCATTTATGCAATTTCTGCCGGATATCTTATCAGACCCTTTCTTTCTCGTTTTAAATCTGAAACTCTTTTTTGGGGAGGAACTTTACTTGCAGCTTTATGCGTTTTTACCATTCCTTTTTATAACTCTATCATTCTATTTATTCCTTTTATTATATTCTTTAGTTATTTTTCTGCTTTTATTGGTCCAACATCTACAGCTTTAGTTTCTAATTATGCATCACCTGAAATACAAGGGGAGGCTCTTGGAGTTTTGGGGTCTGTAACCACTGCATCTTATGGCTTAAGCGCTCTTTTAGCAGGATCATTTGCCGGAATGAAACCTTCAATGCCTATGTGGATAGGAGGTAGTGTATTGTTATTAGCTTCTTTTATTCTTTTGGGTGTTTTTAGAAAGAAGTTATTTAAAAGGAGCTAGAATATACTTATGAATTTAACTATTGAAGCTGCTGCTATAGAAGATTTTCCAATGATCTGGGAAATATTTCGTTTAATTGTACAGTCAGGAGATACAGTTTCTTTTTCGCCAGACACTACTATTGAAGAAGCAAAGAAATATTGGATGAGTGATGGTATGCACACTTATAAAGCCGTATTAGATGACAAAATTGTCGGAACATATGTTTTGAAACCAAATTTCCCAGGATTAGGTTCACATGTGGCTAATGGTGGTTATATGGTGCATCCCGAATATCAAGGGAAGAAAATTGGCACTCAAATGACAATACACTCTCTAGAAGAGGCCAGACGTTTAGGTTTTAAAGCTATGCAATATAATCTTGTTGTTTCTACCAATATTCCAGCTGTTAAATTATATCAAAAAATGGGATTTAAAATAGTTGGCACTCTGCCAAAAGCTTTTAATCACATGCAACTTGGTTATGTAGATGCCTATGTTATGCATAGATTTTTAGAATAGTTTTATAAAGATAATAAATAGTATTTTTATGCATAAAACGTATCTTAAATTCAATAAATATTTTATAATAAGTTATGAATAATTTTAATGTGAATTAAAATATGCAAGAAATGTTGAAAGAAGAATTAGATTTCTGCATAAAATTTTGGGAAGAACAAAAAAAATGCAGTTTTGGGGATAAAACTGAATGCTGTAATTGTGCTATCTTTTATTTGCTGTATTTAATAACTACGAAAAAAATAGAAGGCGATGCAAAAAAGCAAAGATTATCTTTAGAAGACTTGCAAGGTATATTGATTAATAAAGTGTAAAACTTATTCTCTAGGACTAACGTAATGAAAGGCATACAACCTACTGGCAAGAAAGCTGAGCGTGATAAGCAAGGTAACATTATTTATCAAATCAAAGTTAAAGAAATAGCAATAGGATATAAATTGATTGGCTTGGGTGAGCCTTTAATAATGATAATGGGACTTGGTAATACAATGGAGCGTTGGCCTGATGAGTTTATTAAAGCTTTATCAAAGAAATATCAATTGATTTTGATGGATAATCGCGGTATAGGATATTCTACAGATAATAATAAAACATTTACTTATGAAATGTTAGCGAATGATGTAATTAGTCTTATGGATGCTTTGAAAATAAGAAAGGCTAATATATTTGGAGTTTCTATGGGAGGGGGGATTACACAAGAATTATTATTGAAATATCCTGAGAGATTTAATAAGGCTATTATATGTGCAGCTTCAATAGATGGTAGCAGGGTTGCTACAGTAATAAAAGATAAAACACCAACAAATCCTATAGTTCAAAGACAACTTGAAGCAACTATTAATTGGAAAATTTCTTTAGATAAACTATCCTTAATTACCAATCAAGTCATGCTTGCAGTAGGAACTTCAGATAATATAGTAGGGATTGAAAGTTCGAAAACATTGGCTTCCGCTATTCCTGGTGCTTGGTTAGTGCAATTTAAAAATGCATCACATAATTTAATAGATGAAGCTTCTACTGAACTTGTCAAAATCATCATAGCTTTTCTTGATATCAATCAGTCAATCAATATTAATGAATAATTCTTATTTTAAATCAAAATAAAGTCTTATCAATATTCAATGTTTATGATATTTAATAATTATTGATGCATGTTTTTAAATTAGGCGATAAATGAAATTTCTCTTTAAAAATAAACGTAATTTTCTCATCTTAATCATTCTTGTGCTTTCAAATGGTATGGTCTTTTTGGATGCTACAATTTTGCCTGTAGCATTACCCAAAATTCAAAGCATGTTTCATTCAACTTCAGCTCAAATACAATGGATGGTTAACAGTTATCTTTTAGCAATGGCTGTTTTTATGGTAGCTGGAGGCAAGATTGCAGATATGTTTGGTCGTAGAAAAATTTTTTGCATTGGAATGGGTTTATTTGGTATTTCTTCTTTGTTTTGTGGTTTTAGCTATGCAAGTTGGCAGTTAATAGGGTTTCGATTTATGCAAGGAATTGGATCAGCTTTGATGTCACCAGCCTCAACCGGCTTGCTTTGCGAATCTTTTTCAGAGAAAGAAAGATATACGGTAATAGGAATTTTAGGATCAGTTGGCTCGATTTTTATGACTTTAGGTCCGCTAATTGGAGGATATTTTACTCAATATTTATCATGGCATTATATATTTTTTATAAATGTACCAATTTCAATTATTGCAATCATTTTTACACTTATAATTATTGCCAAATCTCCAAAATTAAAAGAGCCTGTTGACATTTATGGCTTTTTATCATTTTCATTTGGTTTTTCTTTATTAACTTTAGCTCTTATGCAAGCTAGAAGTTGGGGATGGGTATCTATCCCTGTTATAGTATTATTTATCTTAACTCTGATTTCGTTCATTTTGTTTTATCGTTCTGAAAAGATAGCTAAAGTTCCTTTTATTGATTTTAAATTATTTAAAACACCTTTATTTTTCTGTACTTTAATAATTATCACTGCTGCTTCTATTGCACGAATGATGTCTGTTTTTTGGGTAGTTTATTACCAAAATATATTAGGCTTTTCTGCTTTTATAGCAGGTGTTATTTCAGCAATTTCTGTTTGTCCAATGATTTTTTTATCACCTTTTACAGGTTTTTTCGTTGAAAAGTTTGGAATTAAAAAACCTGTTATTTTTGGACAATTTTTATTGATATTCTCTTTTGCATGGCTTGCAATATTTATGATTCAAGGAAATATTTATGTTCTTATGCCGGGGCTTTTTATTGCTGGTATGGGTACATTATTAGTAATGAATATTGGGTATAGTGCAGCTATGAACTCAGTATCTGTTGCTAAAAGCGCTGTTGCAAATGGAGTCATAACAACTTTTAGAAATGCAGGCTCTTGTCTTGGAGTTGCTGTTTTAGGTTCTGTATTAACTAATGTTCAATTTAGTAAATTTTCTTCAACTTTGTCTCAAATATCTCCAAAATCAAATCCCAAGCTTTTGGAAGGTCTTTTATCCGGATCATCAAAGGCTATAGGAGCATTAAAAGCTTTACCTGAGCAGGTTCAAGCACAAACTAAAGAAGCTTTGAGTTTTTCTTATAGTTTAGGCATCTCTATGGCAAATATTGTTGCAGCTATAATAATTGTTGTCGGTCTTTTAACTATTTTCACACTTAGAAAAATAAAAATAAGAAAAGAAAAAATGATTCCATCATCAGAACCGTAAAATATTTTGTAATTTAGAAGATATTTCAAAATATCAAACTTCAACAAAAACTAACCTCTAGAGGCTGATTCAACGAACTTATTTTTTTTCTTTCACAACTTTCCTAAAATCGCTTTTTTCTTACACAATCTTATATAATCTTATATAGTCCAAATAAAAGATTCTTAATCACCAAAACTTTTATATAAAAATAATTTCATCAAGCATTTCCATGGCACACTGGTGGCACACTAAGAGCCTATATTCATCATTATATTTCATAACAAACCATTTGACTACAACAGTTAAGTCATTCTAATATAGTACTGTAAATTACTGATAAGTAATGAGGTATTAAGTATAAACACGGAATCATAATCCGTGGGTCGTTGGTTCGAGTCCGACTGCCGCTATGTTCTCGAGGACAAATTTCATC
>CAYUWE010000027.1:4897-9369 GCA_964448255.1 uncultured bacterium
AATCCAAGTTAATTATTCTAATCTAGTTTTTTGAGTGATAAAGTAGCTACTACTTGAGCATGATCTGATAATTTTTTGTCACTAATTCCATCCGCTTTTAAATGAGAATCAAAGACTCTGTATGATGTCACAATACCTTTATGATATGGATTTTTTAAATTTAGATCATTTGAGACTAGTATATAATCTAATACTTCTCCAGATTTTCGGAAAAAATTTGTTGGAGCTCTTCTTGTATCATTTTGATGAGTTGCCAAATGATAGGCATCATATAATTGATAGGTAAATATTGAAGATTTAACTAACTTAGGTAACCTATCAATTGAAGTATCATAAATACTATTTACTGGCTGGTTATTAGTAAGAGATTCAAATACAACAGATTCATCAACTTCATTTAAATCACCTAAAACAACAAGAGGTTCATTGTTCTGATTAATCGTTTCAGTTATGTCATGATAAAGTATTGTAGTTTCTTTTCCACGTTGTATAAGCGATGAAATTTGTCCTCGAGAACGAGCTTGCATATATTCTTTTGTTTTAATTTCCCAATCAATATCAGTATTTTTTTCATATACAGTATTTTCCATAATTGGCTGTTTTGATTTGAGATGTCAAACATACACAAACATAGAAAATTCTTCATTTTTAAAACTAATCTTCACTTTGATTGGTTGTCGACTAAAGGAAAAGTCAGATTCAAGATGTAAATCTTCTCTTATTATTGGAGAAATCTTTATTTGGTCAACTGATTTAATTGGATATTTAGATGCGATAGCTACTACAGATGATATGTAAATCTTATCATCTCGTAATTTTGGTACATCCACAACTGTGAAATATTGATAACCACTATTAAAAGAAAGCATTTTTAATGCTTCAACACTAAATACCTCTTGAAAACCAACAATATCAGCATCCATAATACTAAGTTGATTGTATATCCATTGCAACTTGTCATTCCATTCGGTTTTTGTATAGGTATATTTATTATCCTTCAGATACCAATAGAAAGAATGTTCTGCAAAATTAAAAAGATTAAATATTGCTACCTTGATTTTCATCAATATAAGTCTTAACGTGTTTTTTGGTTTTATCTTAATTACAAATTTTAAAAACACGAAAAATAAAATACAACATATTAAGGATCTACGTGCACTGACGTGCAAATTTAACCAGTATCATTCAAAATAACCCAATATATTTTTAAATATAAGTTATTTTATTAGGCTGATATTAGTTGGATGTTTTGATAATCTTACTACATCATTATCCATTGGTCGTTGGTTCGAGTCCGACTGCCGCTATGTTTTGTTCAATTCTTTTTACCTCTTGCAAAGAAATTATGTTTGCGCTTAAATTTTCTCGAATTTTTCTAATCAAGGAGAAAGTTTATGTCTACAGTTGATAAAGCCGCTATTTATCAACCGAATACTGTTAGAATTGATAATGTTGCTCATGTTGATACTCTTAATGTTGTAGAAGATAATAAGACGCTTTGGAATAGATTTCTTGAAGGAGCTAGCTGGAGTGCTGGAGCCGCAACTGGAGGCTTTATAACATATAAAGTGTGCAATATTGCTTATAATGCTTTTTTTGGAGCAAAAGCTGGTGCTGAAGCTGGAAGTGCATTTGGGCCGAGTATAACAGTATTAGCAGCTGTCGCAGGAGGAACTGTTGGCGCTGCAAAGGGAATGTTAGTCTAAAGGAGGTAAGTATGTCTGCAATATCTAGTAATGTTCCAAAATCTATCATTATAGAAAACGTTGGTACAATGACTATACAACCCAAGTCAGATAGTACTATCCAAAGAATTTGGAAGAATTTTATTGGAGGGACAATTTGTGGGGTAATTGTTGGTACACTTTATTTTGCACTTAAAGTAAGTGGTATTATCACAAGTCTCAACGTTGCAACCATTGTAAAAACCTGTTCAGCATTTGGCATAGAAGGAATATTTGTAGTATTCGCCATCTGCATTATAGCTTATACAGCAATTAATAGAATCATAAAATAGAGGAGTAAATAATGAGTGTAAAATTTGGCGATATGGCAGTCCAACATGTTGATAGAATGAATACTGTCGCAAAAGAAACGTTTTCACCCCAAAAAAGCTTCTTAAATGGTATGTTTGCTGGAGCTTTAGGTCCATTTATTCCAAGTCCAAGATCGTCACAAACAGAGTTTCCAAATACGAAAGCTCACGCTGCTAGACTTAATGGAATCCCATCAGATGGTATTATTCTAACATCGAATAAAACAAAAAAGGTTTCTAGCTCATGTTTTGGACCTGGACTTCATCATCCGATAGATTTTCACTTTTCTGATCCTGCTATTGAGCACTATAAAAAACAACAAGAAGAAACAATATTTGCATAGACGGAAAATGATCTGGGTTATAATGCTGATCAAGTTGGCATAGAATTTAATTTTGTGTAACCTTGTCTCATAATATTAATGATTTTTGAATGAGACCCATTAGGATGGTTTTGTATATTTATGATTATTAACAATATATTCTCCTAACGAATCACCAAAATCAACCAATTCTCTACTAATAGTGCTTTTAGCTGTTAATAAAACTCTATCTTCTCCAGGCGGAGAAGTTCTTTCTTTACTTTCTTCCGAAACATTCCATTTACTTAGTAAATTCAGAGTTTTTTCTCTCTCTTCATCAGAGATCGCTTTCGTTCCATCTTTTATAGTTACATAGAGATTACCATGAATTCTTTTCATAAGCTTTTCCCATGTCGATAATAGCTTTACCTAAGTGTCCTTTAGGACTACTTACTTCAAGATCAAATTTAGCAGGAAGGCCTACAAAAAGTTCATTTCTACAAGCTTCCCAAACAGCTGATAATTCCTTTTTAATAGAATCTCTATATCTAACTGATACTTTAATATCATCTCCTTCAGTCAGATTAAATCCTTCTTTGCTTCTTACTTCAACTAACCATTCTCGTATTAAATCATTTTTTTGCAAGTCCTTCTCTTCAAATTTAGTTGATGCAAAATCATTAAAATGAAAAGGGGGAACATGTCTAGCTTTCATAATTACTCCTAAGTTAAAAAAATGATCAAATAGGGTAGTTAAACTTAACGATTTTTTACAAGAAATAACTCTAATATATGAGGTTCTATTCGGCTCTCAGAGTGAAAGTATGGTTTTAAGCCTTCTTTGCTTGTATAAGAAGCAACCAATATTAACCGTTATTATTAGTCTGTAACACTGATTTTACTGTTATATAAATATTCAATAACAACATAGCAGATATCAATACCATATATGTAGGAAAAGATATTGGTGGAATACAAAAATCGCTATAGGGATGAGGCCTGGTTATAAATGTTTTCACTATACCTAGAATGATTACACCAATATTTATTGTTTTAGCAAGTGTCATATAAGCTGTATCAAAACGATGAAGGAAAGTACTAATACTTTTCCATGCTTTATAATCAGAAATTTCTTTTATTAATGCATTAATTACTGGAAGGGATGGTAGAAAAAAAAGACAATATTCTTGCATATCACAAACGAATTTCCTACCCATTTTTCTTTCTATTGTTCCAGTATCTAATAAACATATTGCTATTAGTGTAGGGGGAATTACTTGCACTACTTTGCATAGAGTTCTGATAAAAGGACTTTTAGATTTATTCTCTACAGTATTTAATCCTGCTGTAATAGGCGCTAATATTGGATTTATTGCACTTGCAATTTCTGAAAAACTAGGATTTATTGCCATCATATATCAACTCCGACTTTTTTATCGCTTAAATAATAACTATTAAATAATTAACTTGTCTATAATTAAAATTAATTATTAATGCGTTTTTAATATTAATTATGTTTAACAGAAAAAAGTATATAAATTATTTTTTAAAAATTAAAAAAGCTGCACAAATAATCAAAACAAACCCAACAATGTGATTTATTCGAAGCGTTTCTTTTGTAAAAAAGATCGAGAATAGAATAAAAACAACAAATGCTATTATCTCTTGTATAGTTTTTAATTCAGTTATAGAAAAGGTTTTGTATCCTATTCTATTAGCAGGGATCTGGAAACAATATTCTCCTAGCGCTAAAAGCCATCCTAAAAGAATTGCACTAATTATTGTTAGCTTCTTAAAACGTAAATGCCCATACCAGGCAAAAGTCATAAATATATTAGAAAGGAATAATAATAGTATTGTAATCATAGGGCAAAAATAATATCACGTAATAACATAGGGGACAATTTTAAAGAAAAAGTACCATTCTACTGATATATTAGGCCCTTTTCTCTTAAGTCTTTGATTATCAAGGTTTAAGTATTATATTTAAAATAATTCAAAAATTTGTTATAATATATAAAGATGATAATAAGATTGTAATAAAATAAGGAGTGTAGATGATTACAGCATGGGCTATTGCCAGTATCGTAATAAACGTAGTTCTATTAGGCACTTTATTTGTTCCTAAGTTGCAG
>CAYUWE010000028.1:0-9355 GCA_964448255.1 uncultured bacterium
TTTTGCTTCATCATAAGCTTTTAGATAGATTAGGGAGAAAAATATGTCTTTAAATAAAAGGGTATTGTTTTTTATTTCTTTGAAAATCTCAAGTAAGGTGGGTGTACGCTTAATTCTATAGGCTAATTGAATAGATAAACTAAGTTTATCAAAATTTTCTCTTTTTGAGAAAAAATCTATCTTTTCCCAATGTTTTGTTAAACTAGATAATAATAATTTTGTATCTTCATTATCAAAGAAATCATCAATATGCCTTGTTGCTATTAAAAGTAGACGATAGGCGGTTTCTCTACTTTTTAATGAGCTTTCATGTAAGCGATAGATTATATGCTCTTCTATTACTTTTTTTAGAGGGTGTTTAAAAAATTTTCTAATTACAAGTTCTAAACATTTAGCTTCTTCTTGTGGCATATCTAATGCTCCATAAGCTATAGATTTGCCAAGATATTCTAGAGGCTCTCCCGGTGTTTTATGCAGCTTTTCAAATTCATCTAATGCACTATACAAATAGCTTTTCTTTTCCTCATTTTTTGCTTGTTCAATTAATGTTATGCCAGCTTTGAAAATAGCTTCTCTTCCTTCTACTCTTCCAGGGAAGGAACTGCCAATCCTTCTATATTCATTGAGTGCGTGTGTATAGTGTTTTTTTATGAAAAAGGCTTCTGGAATAGCAAGACAATTTACTGTCATCATCTGGCTAGAAGAAAATAGATTTATTTCAGATAAAGTAAAATTATTATCCTTAAAAATTAGTCCTATATTCGAGCCTTTTAAAAGAAAGTAGTCTGTATATGTGAATATAAGTTCTCTATCGATATAAAGAGCAATTTGATTGTTAATTTTCTCTATACATATGTGGTATTTGATATTGGGTTTTAAATTTAGAGAAGTAAGGTTTTCAGTTAAAACAAAAGATCGAAGAAGCTTTGAGGAAAAATTACAGGATAACCAAAAGCAATAACCTTCTTCATAACTTTTTTGGTTTTTCCACTCTGGCATACATATTAAAAAGCCAATGCCATGATTATTTTTATGAAAAGTTATTGAAGTTTCTATTTTAAAATTTGAAGAAAGGCTGTCTTTTGCAAGCATTAGATTTACCCATGCAGCAATATCGGTATGGCTAGTTATTGCTGTATGTTTTGCTAGTAAAATGTTTGCTTGAAATAACCAGCTTTCTTTTTTTTGTATCTCTAAAGAATCAATAAAATGCCATTGTGGTTTTCCTTCAACAAATGTTGTTATATCTTTTATTAATTCAAACATAGTTTGATAACGATCGTCAGGAAAATAGGACAAGCATTTTTTGCAAATGGAAATTAATGTATGAGGGATATCTCTATATGGTGATACTACTAATGGATCTATTAGAATTTCTTTTTTTGCATTTTTATAAAAATGATTTACATTTTTTCTTTTGAAAGGAAGGGTCAATGTTAAAATTCTATATAAAATAACACCAAGAGCATATATTTCTGTTCTTATAGAAGAAAAAGATCCTAATATCCTCTCCGGCGCCATATACGATATTGTACCTGCAATTTTCTTTGGGTCTTCTAAACTATCTTTTTTTGGTGTTTTGCTATCCTCCATAAATGTGGCAATACCCCAGTCGAGTACCATCACTTCTCCATATTTACCAACAAGTATGTTTTCAGGTTTTATATCTCTATGTAATATTTTTTTATCATGGCTATATGAAAGAGCTTCACAGATATGTAGAAAAATGCGGGTTAATGAAGCTATAGAATGATTGGGCAGTGGAGGTAGATTGTTTTTTTCTCTTAATTGAGCATCATCTAGTATTTCTTTTAATGTATGACCCTCGATATATGGCATAGTATAATACAATAGATTGTTTTCACTATGTATAGAATAAATAGAAAGGATTGAAGGGTGGGTGAGTTGTGATGCAATTTTTGCTTCTTGTAAAAATCTTTTTTTTAAAAACGGTTTTTTTAATAAAATATCTTCTCTCATTTTCTTTATTGCAATTTTTCGATTGCAAATAGGGTCATAGGCTAAATAGATTTCACCCATTCCGCCTTTACCAATGAGATTAAGAATTTGATATTGCCCTAAAGATTTCATTTTTATTGTTTAAATGTATTTGTCAGCAAAGTTCATCCCATAAAATCGATATCCTTTCAAGACTTTTTAATAGAAAAGCTTTAAAAAAATAGCAGTATTTATGAAAATCAAGGTTTTACAAATAAAATTATATTGTTTTTTATGAAAAATGTATTAACAGGAGATCGCCCATCAGGGCCTTTGCACCTTGGGCATTACGTAGGGTCGTTAGCTAATAGATTGAAACTACAAGATGAATATAAGCAATATATTATGATTGCTGATGTTCAAGCTTTAACAGATCATGCGGATAAACCAAGAGAAATAAAAGAAAATATTTTGCAAGTAGCATTAGATTATTTGTCTATTGGTATCGATCCCAAAAAGACTGTAATATTTATTCAATCTCAAATACCTGCGATATTTGAATTAACCCTTTATTATTTGAATCTAGTCACTTGGAATAGATTAAAGCATAATCCAACTGTAAAATTGGAGATTGTACAAAAGGGATTTAAAGATAATGTTCCCGCAGGGTTTATGGTATATCCCATATCTCAAGCTGCCGATATAACAGCATTTAAAGCAGATCTTGTCCCGGTAGGAGAAGATCAATTGCCTATGCTTGAACAAACTGTTGAAATAGTTAGAAAGTTCAATAGGCTATATAACACTGATGTTTTGGTAGAACCAAAAGCCCTAGTCCCAAAAATTTCCAGATTACCGGGAATAGATGGACAAGCTAAAATGAGTAAAACTCTAAATAATGCAATATATTTAAAAGATGATAGCGATAGTGTATCCAAGAAAGTAAAAAAAATGTACACCGATCCTAATCATTTAAGGGTGGAAGATCCAGGAAAAGTGGAAGGCAACCCTGTATTTACTTACCTAGACGTGTTCGATGAAGATGTTAAAGAAGTAGAGAAATTAAAAGAGCATTATAAAAGAGGGGGACTTGGAGATTCTGTAGTTAAAAAAAGATTACTAGAAGTATTGCAGAACTTTTTAGAGCCTATAAGAGAAAAAAGAAAGCATTTAGAAAAAGAGCTACCCTATGTTCATAAAGTATTGCAAGAAGGCACTAAAATAGCTAGAGAAGTAGCAAATTTAACTTTAATGGAAGTTAAAAAAGCAATGGGAATAGATTATTAGAATCCACATTTTTTGCCGAATTTATGGAGTCAGACTCCATATTTTCAGCTAAATTTATGGAATTACTCCTCGTCTTCCTTTATTTCTTCGTTCATATCTTCTTCTATTTCTATTTCATCTCTTTCTTTGGGACCAATAAACTCTTTTAAAAAGACATATAATGCTCCAAGTAAGAAGATAACAGGTAAAATAACTTCCCATGCTATTTTAAACTGTACTGTTATATAAGCTCCAAGAAATACAAATAATGAGATAAACATATCAAAACGTTTGCCAAGTAGATATTGCCTTAATGCCATAGATAGACCAAAGGCTAAAAGAAGACCAGGCCACCAATATTTTGTATATGCTAAAATCGCTAAAATTAATAGAAATAGACATGATCCTAATGAATGAGCTTTTCTTCTAGATAATAAAGGGTGTGCCATAGAACGTTTCTCCTTGTTTATCTAAAGATAATTTATTTTAAATATGATGACAAATATTTTGCTGTTAGAGAATTTTTATTTAATACTATTTCTTCAGGAGTTCCTTTAGCAATAATCTCTCCTCCTTCTTTTCCGGCATGTGGCCCTAAATCGATTACATAATCACAAGATTTTATTATATCTAAGTTATGCTCGATAATGATTATTGTATGATTTTTTTCTATTAGTTTGAAGAATATCGGTAGTAATATAGCTATATCATCAAAATGAAGGCCAATTGTTGGCTCATCAAATAAATAAAGAGTTGGAAGAGAGGTTCTTTTTGCTAGTTCTTTAGATAGTTTGATCCTTTGGGCTTCACCACCAGATAGCGTTGCTGTCTCTTGCCCTAGCTGTAAATATCCAAGGCCAACTGATGATATTATTTTTAAGCGTTTAACAATTTTTGGATGAGATGCGAAAAATTCAATTGCTTCATCTACTGTTAATCTTAGAATTTGCCCAAAGTTTTTGCCTTTGTATTTTATTTGTAAGCTTGCTGGATTAAGTTTGTATCCAAAACAAGCATCACATTCTACTCTTATTGGAGCGATATATTGTAAATCTACAATCTTATATCCCATCCCTCTACATGTCCTACACATCCCTCGTTTATGGTTAAAACTAAAATTTTTTGGTTTTAACCCTTTTGCTTTGGCTTCTTTTAATGAAGAGAAAAATGAGCGTATCAAAGGAAGGATTTGTGTGTATGTGCTAACATCAGAGCGAGAAGTTTGTCCAATAGGGGATTGATCTAATGAAATAACCTGAGAATAAGCATCTATTCCTTCAATTTTTGTTTTTTCAATTGAAAAAACATCTTTTTTTTCTTTTATAGCTTTTTCAACAATTGGTTTTATCACATCATGTACCAAAGTGGATTTGCCAGACCCTGAAACTCCGGTAATACAGCACATAGTATTAATTGGAATATTTATATCAATATTTTTTAAGTTGTGAATACAAGCATTATTGATTGATAAAAATGAATTAGCTTTTCTTCTTTTTGAAGGCACAGGGATAGATTTTTTTGAAGATAGATATTGTCCGGTAATAGATTTTGGATTGTTTTTTATTTCATTTAAGGTTCCTTTAGCAATGATCTTTCCACCTTTATTTCCTGCTTTTGGACCAAAATCAATTACATAATCTGCTTTTTCAATTACTAATGGGTCATGTTCAATAATTAAAAGAGTATTTTTAAGGTTTTTTAGTTTCTCTAGAGCTTGGTTTAATAAATCGCTATTAAATGGATGAAGACCGATTGTTGGCTCATCTAAAATATATGTGCAAGAAGTTAGCTTGGAGCCTAATTGTCTTGCTAATCTAATCCTTTGCCATTCGCCACCACTTAATGTTGGTGCTGATCTATCAAGTGATAGATATCCAAGACCAATCTCACAAAGAAATGATAGGTTATTTAGAATTTGTGAAAATACTTCTTCTAATAGTTCTTTTTTATCTTCTGGAATAACTACTTTTTTCAAGAAGTGATAGATATCTTCAATATTTTTTGCGGATAATTCATTAATAGAAATGTTGTTTAGTTTTGCATTTCTTGCAAGTGGGTTTAACCTAGCGCCATTACATTCTAAACATATTTTTTCATCCATATATGGAAGCAAGAAATAACGTATATTAAACCTAGCATGTTTTGCCATATATGCTAGATGAGTATTTAGCCCTTTAAATCGCATCTTCATATTTTTTAAGATTACTGGATTTTTATCACCATTAGCAATAATTTCAAATTTATCTTTCGATAGGTCCTCTAGGGGGGTATATATATCGATTTTTCGTTTGCTAAAATAATCATAAAAGAGTTTTGTAGTTTTTCCCTTATCATCGATAAATAATAGTTCTATTATATCAAATAAACTCATTTCCATTATTTCTTTATTTGCGCTAATATCGGCTCCATAGATATTTCCAAGGCCTTGACATTCTAAGCACATTCCTTGCTCAGCATTAAAGGAAAACGTCTTTGGAGTGATAGGAGGATAGGATTTGCCAGTAGATTCAACAGAAAATGATAGATTATAGTAATAGTCTTTATCGTTTGATTCGACAACAATGATATTGTTTGCCATTTTTGAAGCTGTATTTATAGCTTCATATAATCTATTTTTACTCTTTTTTTCTGAGATTAACCTATCTATAACTAAAAGAAGTTCGTTTTTTATTAGAGGATCATAGGGTATTTCTTCATCTAATTGATAATATGTTTTGTTAAGTCTAATTCGTAAAAAGCCAAGGCGATTTAATCTGTCGATTAATTGTTTAAATTCTTCTTTCCGAGGTGGTTTTATAGGAGCTAAAATATGTAGTTTTTTTCCATCTAGCGTTTCTAGAAGCTTATTTACAACATATTCTTTACTAATAGTTTTTATTCTTTCATGAGTTTCTGGGCAGTATGCTATTGCTAAATGAGAATATATTATTCTTAATAAATCATATATCTCTGTCATTGTACCGACAGTACTTCTTGGATTTACTCCATGCCCTTTTTGCTCGATTGCAATAGAAGGTGATAGGTTTTCTATTTTGTCGACAATTGGTTTTTCCATCATTTTTAGAAATTGCCTGACATATAATGGAAGGGCTTCTATGTATTTCCTTTGTCCTTCTGCGTATATCGTTTCAAATGCTAAAGAAGATTTTCCAGAGCCAGAAGGCCCTGTAAAGATAATTGATTTATTATGAGGTAAAATTAAATCAACTGATTTTAGATTATTTTGTTTTGCCCCTTCAACTATGATATTGTTGGTATCAGAAAAGGTTTCTTTCTTTTTTAGATGTTTTTTTTGTTTTTCAAATACCTGTTTTAGTGCTAATCCAGTAGGGGTAGATAATTTTGCTGTTTTTTTAGGTGTGTTTGCAGAGATTATTTCACCGCCACTATCTCCAGCTTTTGGTCCTAGATCAATTACCCAATCTACTGCTTTTATAAAGTCCATGTTATGTTCAATAACTAAGACTGTATTGCCCATGTCTACTAATTTTTGTAAAATGTCAACGAGCTTTATTACATCATAAAAATGTAGTCCTGTTGTTGGTTCATCAAGTATATAGAATGTGTTTTTTGTGTTAGGTCTTAGAAGCTCTTTTGCTAGCTTTACTCTTTGTGCTTCTCCACCAGATAGTGTTGTTGCGCTTTGCCCTAGGTGTAAATAATCTAGCCCTACATCTTTTAATACAGATAATTTCTTAAAAATATTTGGTATAGAAGAAAATAATTCAATAGCATCTGATACTTCCATATCTAAAATATCAGAAATATTTTTCCCTTTAAATTCTATCGATAAAATATCACTATCAAACCTTTTACCATTGCATTGCTGGCATTCGACATAGGTATCTTCCATAAAGTCCATATCGATTTTTATCTGGCCAAGGCCTTTGCAATAAGGGCATGTGCCTTCTGCTACGTTAAAACTAAAATGCCCTTTTTTATATCCTCTTAATTTACTCTCTGGAAGCGATGCAAAAAGCTCTCTTATATCATCTAATAATTTGATATATGTCGCAGGATTAGAACGGATAGTCCTTCCTATTGGAGACTGGTCGACAAAGATAACTTTGTCGATATTATCGATTCCAAAGAAAGATTTATATTCCCCACAAGTAATATTTGATTTCATCAGAGTATTGGATAGCATGGGGAAAAGCGTTTCTGCAATAAGAGAAGATTTTCCAGAGCCAGAAACTCCAGTTACTCCGATAAATGTTTTTAAGGGGAATTTAACTTCAATATTTTTTAAGTTGTTATGAGTTGCTCCAGTAATAGAAAAATATTTTTCTTTTTTCCTAGGTTTTTTTGGTGGTAAAAGTTGTAATTTACCATCTAAAAATTGTCCTGTTAGAGAATTTTTCTTTGAAATAATTTCATTAATATCACCTTTTGCAATAATTTCTCCGCCATATTTTCCAGCAAATGGTCCTACATCGACAATGGTATCCGCTTCTTCAATTGTATCTTTATCATGTTCTACAACGATAACGGTATTTCCCTGCTTTTGAAGGGATCTTAAAGTGTGAAGAAGGTGTTTATGATCACTTGGATGGAGGCCTATTGAAGGTTCATCTAATATATATGTCGTTCCAATTAGCCCACAGCCTATCTGCGCTGCTAGCCTTACCCTTTGTGACTCTCCACCACTTAAAGTAGGGGAAATGCGATCTAATGTAATATATCCAAGACCAACGTTTAATAAAAATTGTAGTCTCTTTTTTATTTCTTTTAAGAGCTCGGATGAAATTTTCTCTTCTAGTTCATCTAATTGTAAATTTGAAAAAAATGAAAAAGCATCTTCAATGGATAGAGAAGTTACTTCAAATATCTTTTTCCCTCCAACTGTTGTAGCCGCAGGATAGCTTTTTATTTTTGCACCTAAGCACTCTGGACAAGAACTTTGATGCATATAACTAAGCATTTTTTTCTTATATATATCGCTTTTAGCTTCTGCTAAGCGTTTTTTTGCTTCTTCAACTATTCCTTTCCATTGGATATATTCATGCCATCTAATCTTTTTTGTTGGATGAATAAAATATACTTTTGTCCATTTATTTTTTGTTCCATAAAGAAAAACGTTTTTTGCTTTTTTAGGTAAATCTTTCCATGGTGTTGTTACTTTAAATTCATATATTTTTGCTAGATTGTCATATATGTTTTTGTAACGAACAGTGTTGTAATGACCAGCTATAATACAGCAATCTTCACTAATGCTTTTTTCTTTATCGATGATTTTATCTAAATCATATGAAAATACTGTTCCAAGACCATGGCACATTGGACACATGCCTTTTGGATGGTTGAATGAAAAATCAAAAGGTTCTAATGGGCCATAAGATTTTTTTGATTTCGGACTGTAGGCATATTGAGAAAATATTATTTCTTCTTCTGTATCTTTAAAAAATATGCTGAAATACCCCTTTCCTTCTTCTAGAGATTGTGAAACCGCTTCTATTATTCTATTTTTATTTTCCTCTGTTGTATCAAACCTATCGATGACTATATCTACATCATGAGGTTTTTTAGGGTCTAATTCTTGCACCTCATCTAATGATACAAATTTGTTATCTATACGTACTCTAAAATATCCCTTTTGCTGCAGATAAGAAAAATCTTCTTTAAAGGATCCTTTTTTATTTTTTTCATAGGGAGCTAAAAAATATATTATTCCTTTCGTTTTAAAATTTTGTATGGAATGAATAATTTTTTCTTTGCTTTGTGTTTTTACAACTTCATTGCTAATAGGGCAGTGGGGGATGCCTATTCTTGCATATAATACCCTTAAATAATCATAAATCCCTGTCATCGTTCCAACAGTTGATCTAGGAGTTTTATTAACCGTTTTTTGCTCTATTGCAATAGTTGGAGAGAGATTTTCAATTGCTTCAGCATCAGGTTTTGGAAGTTCCTTTAAAAAACGCCTGCTATGATGGGAAAGAGATTCTATATATCGTCTTTGACCTTCTGCAAATATAGTATCAAACGCTAAAGAAGATTTTCCAGAGCCACTTACTCCTGTTATCACGATAAACGTATTGGGAGTAAGAGATAATGAAACCTTTTTTAGGTTATTTACACATACTTTTTTTAAAACAATTTGACGATTATTCTTCATTAAATAATTCTATTAATTACATTTATATATATTATA
>CAYUWE010000029.1:0-7715 GCA_964448255.1 uncultured bacterium
ACTAAAGGAACACCTATATTTATTAGAAATCCAAAAAATACATATGAGAATTTCATGTTGGAATATTTTACAGGATAGGGTAGAAAAAAATACTTTTTTATCCAAGCAATAGAAGAGGTGATTATAGCTAATATACCAAAAGCTAATAGCTGGTATAAATGATCTTTTGCAAAGCTACTTATTGCTATAGTGCTAATCATTATTATCTGCTTTGAGCAATAAATATATAATCAAATAATCTCTCTGCTATCTCCTTTGCTAATTGATTGTGAGCCATACCCATAGGGGAAGTGTTATATTCATCCATTCCCCACATTATATGGGTGTAGTCTGTATCTATATGATTTTTTGATATGTAATATGTGTCAGTAACAAGTTCTTGGAGGACTATCTTTGGAGTTTCTCCACGTAAATCTACTAGTCTAAGTCTTGTAGCCATATTAAGATTGGTAGATATATTTCTTATGTTTTCGATATCCATTATTCTTGCTTTTTTTGGGCTTTCTTCGTTAACAGGAACATTTGCATGTTCTACTAACTCAAGAAATACAACAAATTCTTGCCTTTGGTAATTTTTTTTCATCCAAGCGATGTTTTTAGAAAAAGGATTATTGCTATATATTGGGTCGGTCTGATGTGTTTGCGTTATAAATATTCCACCTTTTCTAGCTAGTTTTTGTTGTATTAATGTTGAAAATTCATCGGATAAACTCCATGGGATATCACATGAGGTTGAGTCGATTATTGGTGTTATTAAGACGACAGGCTTAGCTCTGCCATCTTCATAAAATCTAGTTGTTTCTATAGGTTTATTTTGATTTTGACATCCATATGCTATTATAGCTAATAATGACATAATAATTGATCGTAACATTGTATTGCCTCCCGAAGGATTTCCCTGGAAAAATAATTTTTAAACTTAATTCAATATAGCAAGCAAAAAGTTTCTTATCTAGTGGATTTTGTAGAGATGAGCATATTGAAATAAAAAATATTAGGAATTTTTAAAGAATTTTTATTTTTTGATAGATAGAGAGTTGTCGTGAAAACATGGGTTATGTTATTTTTATTCTTTCAACAAAGGACTCCTAGATTTGTAACAACAAAAATAAGAAGCCAACTGCTGAAATATCCTATGAACTAAAAATATTCATAAAGGAGGAATAACATGTCATTCGAAAATGCCAAAGCCAATTTGAAGGAATTTGGTAAGGAATTGAACCTAGAAGGGTTAGAATTCGATGAAAATAATACCTGTATTCTTGGTATCGATAATACTTTTTCATTGCATTTAACATATGAACCTAATTCAGATCGCTTATATCTCTATTCACCAATATTAGATGGATTACCGAAAGATGATAAAATAAAATTAAAATTATATGAAAGACTGCTAGAAGGCTCAATGCTTGGTGGCCAAATGGCAGGCGGCGGCGTTGGAGTAGCTGTTAAAGAAGAGCTAATTCTAATGCATGCTGTCATCGATATGGGACTTGGAGTTGATGTAATAGCACTTCGTCGTTTTGCGCCATTATTTGTTGAAACAGTAGAAAAATGGAGAGAAATGGTAGGCAAAATATTGAAAGGTGAAGATCCAGGACCATTTACATTGCCAAGTTTAGAAGGTAAATTACCTCCAGGAGCTCAAGGTGGAGCGCCAAGACCAGGAGGAATAGGACCAAAACCATCTGGGGATAGTGGTTATATAAAAATATAATTATAATATCTTTTCAAAGTTTTGTAAGATCTCTTGAAGTAAAAAAGAGATCTTATTTTTTTTGCTTCCTAATTCCTTAGAAATATTTTTTACACTAGATATGACAGTAGAATGGTCTTTTTGAAAAATTTTTCCTATCTTTGTATATGTTAGGTTAAGCCTATTTCTACATAGAAACATTGCTAATTGCCTTGGAATAACACATTCTTTAGTTTGAGATTTCCCTAAAATATCTTCAGAAGATAAATCAAAATGCGTGGCTATGTGTTTTATTAGGATTTCTGGGGTAAGTTTAATTTTTTCTTCTTTTTTTATTAAGTCATGCAAAAGTATTTCTAGCCTTGTAGAAGTTAATTCTTCATTTATTGGATTTAAATGAAGGCGTAAAACTAAAGCTTCTAATGCTTGTTGTATTTTTTCAAGATTGTTTGGAAAGTTTATTTTAAAAAAATCTAGTTGCTGATCGGTGAAATCTAAATCAAAAAGTTTTGCTTTTTGATATATTGCTTGTTTGTAACTTTTTTCATTTAACTTTTCTATTTTTATAGAAATGCCCCAGTCGAAGCGTGAAATTAAGCGTGGTTCAATACCTGTTAATTGTGTAGGGGGTAGATCAGATGCTAAAATTATCTGACAAGAGTTAGTATGTAGTGTGTTAAACGTATGGAAAAATTCTTCTTGCGTTGCATTTTTATTAGAAAAAATATCTACATCATCAACTAATAACACATCAATCTGACGGTAGGTTTGGCGGAAATATTTCATATGGCCAAGTCTAATAGCCTGTACAACATGGTCTGTAAAACTTTGTGCGCTTACATAGAATGTTTTTAACTCTTTTTCTTTTAGAGCTGTTGCTGTTGCCATTAAAAGGTGCGTTTTTCCAACACCTTTTTTCCCAAATAGAAATATTGGATTATATGATGCTAAAGAAATACCATCATCTGCTGTTAATTCATTTAATAGTTTGTATGCCATTAAATTGCTTTCTTCAGAAATAAATGATGAGAATTTTTTATGCGGTTGTATTACATCTTCATTAATTTCAAAAGATATTGGTATATCTTTTAATTTCTTTTCTTTTTTTTGGAAATTACTATGAGATATAAAAACTTTGATAGGGTGGTTGTTATTATTAACTAATGACTTTTTAATTTTTGGGCGTATATGCTCTTCAAACCATGTTATCTGAAAAGAGTCTTTGGCTTCTAAATATAAATTACAAGCATCGAATTTTATAATTTTTAGCGAAGATAACCATTTATCTATGGTACTTTTACCAAGTATCTTTTCTTGTGATAGAATAAATTCTTTCCATTCTTTCATAGAAAAAAATGATTACGTTTTAACTTTTACTTTTAGTTTCTTTTTCTTATATGACATCAATGATTGTTGACCAATTCCAAGCAAAGTTGAGCATAGCCAATAAATATTTAATCCCGATGCCAAATTATACGTGATGAATGTAAAGATAATAGGCATCATATACATCATCATTTTTTGTTGTTTTTGTTGGTCTGATAGTTCGGATTTATCTTTTGGTAGTTTTGTTGTCATTTGTTGTTGTAGGTATGTTATCACTCCAAGGACTATAGGAAGCAGGTGAAATTCCGTTCCAAAAAAGAAAATCGGATAACTCCATGAAAATAATACATCAGGTGCTGTTAAATTATTAATCCACCCAGGGATAAATCCAACACCTCGCAAATCAAATGTCGTTCTAAGAATATCAAACATTCCAAATAAAAAAGGCATTTGTATAAGTATTGGAAAGCATCCAGTAAGGGGATTGGTACCCATTTCTTTATAATACTTTATAAGTTCAGCCTGCGCCTTTTTTGGATCGCTTTTATATCTTTTTTGTATAGCTTTAGTATGAGGAGCCATCTCCTGCATTTTTAAATTGGATTTAATAGACCAGCTATTTAACGGATATAACATTATCCTAAATGCTATTGTTAATAGGATAATTGAAAAGCCCCAAGAGTGAGTAAGCATATGGAAAAATGACATCAGCATGAATAATAGCTTTGAAAATGGGGTGATAATATATGAGAAAAATCCTTGAGAGGCTTTAGCACCGAAATAATCAGGGGTATATCCAGAAATAGGGTCGGATAATACTTGATCTACTACATTTAATAATTTTGCTTGGTATGGTCCTGCAAAAATATTTAACTCTACTTTTTCCTTGCTTGATCCAATTGGAAGGAATGTTTCATAGCCAGGATATTTGTTTGCTGGGTATAAATCATATTTTGGATCAATTAAAGTAAGCCTTGTTGGAAGAGTTGTTCCAGGGATATTTATTGCTCTAAAGCCAGGGACTGTATCTTCTTTTGGATTTAGAATAACTCCAAAAAAACCGTTAGAATCAGATATCCAGTCTGGATAAATCGCATTATTTATCATTGCCGTTTTAGGTAGGCTAATTTTATCTATAGTATATTTATTGCCATTCTTATGTCGGTATTTTAAGGTTGTTGTTTGACCAGGGGTAGAATCAACTTCTGGCACCCCTGAAGTTATCCATAAGTCATCACTTTGACCATTTAAATCTATAGATAAGTTTATGCAATAGGGTGTTGTTTCATATTTTGACTTTGTAAAAGAAAATCTTTTAGTAATCATCCTATTGTTATAACGCCCAGAAAATGTTATGGAATTATCATCAAATTGCGTTACTTTAAATGGAAGTTTTTCTGTGACATTGCTGCTATCAACTAGATTGCCTAAGTAATATCTAGGAAGTATTTTGTTTCGAATAGAACCATCACTATTGTAAATGGATCGGCGAAGTAGAGGATGATACCCTCCTAATTTCCCTTTATTATGAAATAGGGAAGATCCATTTTCATAGCTATAATAAGGGGTAGATGGAAAATAATCATTGATAGGAGAAGTTTCAGATATCGTTTTATCAGCTTTAATTGGATGAACTAAACTATTTTTATTACCTTTAGATTGAAAAGGAAAATTAATTTCACTAATTGCCCCTCCAATATTTGAAAACACCACTTGCATATAGTCATTTTCAATAACATAGAATTCTTCTTTGGTGTTTTCTATTTCTTCTACATGCTTAGGAGATAAAGGTTCTTTCGGTTCTGATGAAAAATGTTTTGTCTCACTAACTTGTTTTTGAGGTTGTGTTGTAGGTTTTGATGGGGTTATTGGGAACCAATATTGTATTAGAAAAAAACAAATTGATATTAAAATGATGAATAAGAACGAGCGCTTGTCCATAAAATTTATTTTCCTAGTGTTGTACCAATGTAAAAAAATACCATATCTTTAAATAAAATCCAAATAGACATGATATTTACCTAAAATTATCTAAAATTATATGCTGCTAATATTGCGAACATAGTAATAGCTATTCCTGCCACTATGTATTTAGCATTTTTATATAATGTAAATTTTATTGGATAAATTTCACCATCTTTGCATTCAATTACATTTGGATGTGCATATTTCCTATAAATTGTGCATCCATTAAAATTTGTTCTTGGATATTTCGGAAATGTTGCATCAATAATAGCATATGGATTGAAACTCTGATTAAATCCTATTTCAGAGAATCTAGCTTTTCCAGAGTAAGTATTACTTACTAATTCATCATTATCAGTTTCTACTTCAGGTGTTTTTAATTGTAAATCTTTAGGAAGGAAAAATGTTATTTTATCAGCTTTAATTGAAATGAATTTTCTTAGGCGAGTTTCTATATAGCTTTTAGGACAAAATGGAGATGGAACTAGCTGCAATTTATCACATTCTCCAATGCAATAGCAATTGATGGAACCTGTAATAATAATATTACTAATTATATTTATTACTTGGTCGATTTTTTCAAATCTTCCGGTATCTTCAGATCCTATAGGTAACCGTAATATTCCAACTGCATTATTCCCTACAGGATGAATACCACCATTATGAGACATTCCTATTATGAGAATAACTCTTTCTTTATCGATATTTTTAGCTACAGGGAATTTTCCATCACATGTTCTAACAATTTCAAAGGAATTTTTAGATACTTCTTTTTGGTCTTTTTCTTTTGGATTATTAATATTACCTTTTTCATATTTAATAAATTCTTGTAAGTTAGCTAAACTAGCTCTTTTAGTATAAGCAATAGGGAATGTGAAAGATGCCATTAAATTCTCCTTTTTAGCCGGGAGACTTTAAGGCAGATGTCCTTAAAATACAAGAACTTATTATAATATTTTATAATATTGATTGTTTAGTTAGTTTGTTATAATATTGACTTAATTTTTTTTGATAGAATTATGAAAAAACCAGCTTTATCTTATATTTTTGTATTAATAGCAGTAATTATTGGAATTATCTGTGGCTTTACAAAATTTGTATGGATAGGGTCTTTAGCTGATATAATATCTCAAATTTTTCTAAGGCTATTAAAATTAATAGCTATGCCTATTATATTTTTATCCCTTATTTCCAGCGTATCTAGTATGGGCGGGGTCAATGAGGTTAAAAATATTGGTGGGAGAATCTTATTTTATACTCTTATGACAACATTTATCTCTGCAATTGTGGCTTTATGCCTTTATTTATCTATTAACCCTGTTGGAAATACTCAATTATTAGTTGAAAATTCCTCTTCTATAAATACGTTTGGTAAAAGTTATTTTGATTTTATAATGCAGATTATTCCTGAAAATTTTTTCCAGGCATTTATTGATAATAATGTCATGGCAATTGCCTTTTTAGGGATATTTATTGGGATGGTAATTCTATACCTTCCTGAAGAAAATAAAAAGTCTTTGAGCCATATAACATCGAGCTTATTTTTAGTAATTCTGCAGATTACAAAAGTTGTAGTTTTTCTTATGCCAATTGGTATTTGGGCATTTGTCACAATCTTTGTAAAACAAATGTCACTAGAACCTACATATCTAAAAAAGTTACTTGCATATATGGGATGCGTTTTAGGGGCTAATGTAATACAAGGATTTGTTGTTTTACCTTTAATTTTAAAATATAAGGGTTGCTCTCCAATAAAATCTGTAAAAGGAATGCTACCGGCACTGTTAACTGGGTTTTTTACAAAATCTTCTAATGCTGCTTTGCCATTGGCGATTCAATGCGCTCAGGAAAAAATAAATATTCGTCCAAAAATTGCTAAAATAACTTTTCCTTTATGTTCTGTAATTAATATGAATGGATGTGCTGCATTTATTTTGATAACAGTATTTTTTGTATGCGGCAATTATGGATATGTTTTTTCTTTCCCCGAGATGATTCTATGGATAGTTTTATCAAGCTTAGCTGCTGTTGGTAATGCTGGTGTCCCTATGGGATGTTTTTTCTTGGCTAGTTTATTTCTAACAAATATGAATGTTTCATTAGAGCTTATGGGATTTATCCTTCCCATATACACTTTATTAGATATGGTGGAAACAGCATTAAATGTTTGGTCAAATTCTTGCGTTGCTGTTTTAGTAAATAAACAAGAAGATATGAAACTTGCAAAAACGAAAAAGGCTGTTGTTAACTAATTATCTCTCGTCAGAGATGTTTTGTTTATTTTCTAGTTCTTGAACGAATGTATTATATTCATCAAAAGTTTGCATAGGCTCTAGCCATTCATCTTCTTGCATCTCTTCTAAAGATGGAAGTGTATCACTTTCATGTGCTTTTCTTAGAAATTGCATAGCTTCATCATATCTGCGCTTTAATGAATAGTAACAAGCTAAATGGTAAAATGCTTGTTGGTTGCCTAGTTGCCCAGATCGTATTAACTTTTGTTCTGCTTCAGCATATAGTTGATCTCTTTCTGATGCTAATAGAGATTTTTGGGCAAATGATATTTGCAAAATTCCCCATTCTAACCATGTAAGGTCATCTTCTGCATCTTGCTTTATCGCCATTTGAAAGAAGTTAATAGATTTTTCATAAAATGATTTTTCTGATGTTAATTCCGCTAAATGAGAAAAACTAAGAGCTATATGATAATGTATTTTTGGGAAATCTG
>CAYUWE010000029.1:7725-9263 GCA_964448255.1 uncultured bacterium
CGATTAATAAAACGTTGTGAAAGATTTCTATAGCTTTTAAATAATAGTTTTCATCTTCTTCTGCAGTATCTCCTTTCATATCTAATGCACATGCATAGTAAAATAACCATTCTGGATGTTGCATTACTGCATCTTGTTGTGAATTTAGAGTTTTTTCAAAGTGAAATAGTGCATTATCAAGGTATTCTATTTCTTCTGTCATCTCAGCAAGTTTAAGTTGCCCTCTTGCATGATCAAAAATAATTGCTGGACAAGAAGGTTTTAAGTCTGATGCCCTAGAATAAAATCTATTTGCCCTTTCTAAAAGGTCGCTATCTTCTAAAATATTTCCCATACGACTATAAGTAGAAGCTATAGAATGCCATAATTCTGCATTGCCACCATCAAGTGATAATCCCTTTTGAAATTTCTCAATTGCTACTTCATCGTATTCTATATCTGAATAATACATAGCAAAAGCATTTAAACATGTGCCATAGGCATACCATAATTCAGGAAGTTGTGTTTCTTTTTCTATCTCTTCTAAGATTTTATTTTCCGCTTCTATTATGTTATCCATTCTATTGGTATAAGCACCATGTAGTGATAATGACTCTACTAATTGTGCTATTATATATGGGTTGTCTTCTTCTATTTTTTCAGCGTATTGGCATTTTTCTATTGAAGATCTTAGATACTTTGGATTTTTATTCCATTTTCCAGATTCGCAAAGTAGTTGTGCCCATTCGATGAATATATTGTAATCTTTAGGGAAATGAGTAGATGCTGTTGCGAAATGATCGCATGCTAATTTGAAATAAGTCTCATTCATTGTATTAATATATAGTTGTGTATATGCCTGCGCTAGAGATAAATAAGGATTGGCATTTTCCGTGTCAGCATCTAATGCTTTTTCAAAATATTCAATAGCTTGAAGATATAATCTATTGTCGTTAATAAGTAATCCCATTTGCATGTATGCATTTGCAAAGTCATACCAAAATTGAGAAGAAATATTTGTTTGTTTAGATAAGGATAATCTATACGTTTGTATTGCTACTCTTACATCGACAGCTTCGCCACTATGATCAGCTATCTCTGCCCATAATTTTGCAAAGTCATAGTAAAATTCTGCTAAATTATTTTCTTCATTATCATCAATTAAATTGTTAGCTTCATTAAACTTTTTTTTAGCTTCTTGAAAATAATGATATTCATTTTTTCTTTTTCCAAGTTCAAAAAGTGCATTGCTCCATGACCACCAATAGTCAAATATTTTTGGATTAATCCTACATGCTACTTTAAAACTTTTACTTGCTAATAGAAGGATTTTATCTCTTCCATTTTTTGAAGCATATTCTAAAAATGATAGACCTTGCTTGTACCATAAGTCAGGATTTGTAGGGTCAAGTTGTGTTGCAGCTTCAAAATATTTTAATGATGATAAGTCTTCTTTTAATAGTTTCTTTTCAGCTTCAGAAAAATAGTGTTTAGATAATTCTTTTTTTTTTCTTCTTCAGATAATTTTATGAAATCATCTAAATCAAAATCAAATAAAA
>CAYUWE010000030.1:0-9135 GCA_964448255.1 uncultured bacterium
AAATAATTTGTCCAAAAATATTTCTTTTATATCTTGAGCGATATGGCTATAATTTTATCAAAAGGATTTTTATGACTATAAAAAAAAATTATCGCTGGAAACTGGAAGATGAATAAAACATCAAGTGATACAAAAGATTTTATTACATCGATAAAACCTTTTTTATCACCTTCTGTTGATGTTTATATAGCTGTAGCTTTCCCCTTAATAAATATAGCTTCAACAGCAGCTAATGATCTTTCTATTCTTATAGGAGCACAGAATATGCATGATTGCATAAGTGGTGCTTATACAGGGGAAGTTAGCGCTTCTATGATAATAGATGCAGGGGCACAGTTTGTTATCTTAGGGCATTCTGAAAGAAGGAAATTATTTTTTGAAACTGATGAGTTTATCAATAGAAAAATGAAAAGAGCAGTAAAAGAAAATATTAAACCCATTCTATGTATCGGAGAGACTAAAGAACAAAGAGATAATAACAAGACAAATAATGTTTTGGAAAGACAATTAAAAATTGGACTTGAAGGTATTGATAATACAGATTTTATTATAGCATATGAACCCGTATGGGCTATAGGCACTGGAGAAAGTGCAACACCAGAAATTGCTAATAAAAGTCATTTTTTTATTAGAAAATGTTTGGAAAAGTTGTATAATGATAGGGTCTCTAAAAAAATACCTATCCTTTATGGAGGGTCTGTTAATGGAGATAATATAAAATCTCTTATAAAACAGGAAAATATTGATGGGGCATTAGTTGGTGGGGCTTCTCTAGAAGTAGAGAGCTTTGCAAAAATTATTAAAAATGCAGGTTAAATAAAGATATGTCTTTTCTATTTTATTTTTTACTATTTTTGTTTTTGTTTTTATGTCTACTATTGTCTTTTGTGATTCTTATTCAAGAATCTAAAAGTTCAGGATTAGGAGCAGCTTTCGGAGGGGATTCTAGCGATTCTCTTTTTGGGACTTCCACGGCTGAGGTATTAAAGAAATTTACTGCATATTTAGCTGCTATATTTTTAATTTCTTGTGTTGTCCTTTCTTTTTGGACTTCTTCTATGGGTAGATCTAAGGAAATTCATAAAGCAAATGTTGTTGAAGAAGTAGTCGAACAATGAAGCTTAAAGTAACCTATTATGGAAATCCAATCTTAAGAAAAAAAGCTATAAAAGTGGATAAAATAACTGATGAGATAATAACCCTTGTAAATGACATGATAGAAACGATGGATGCACATAGGGGAATAGGTTTAGCCGCTTCTCAGGTAGGGTCATTACATCGTCTTTTTGTTATTAGACCAGAGATTGTTGATCAACATGGGGATTTCGCCCTTGGAGCACCAGAAGTATTTATAAATCCAAAACTATCCAACCCTTCAAAAGAAATGCAGTCTATTACTGAAGGATGTCTATCTTTCCCAGGATTACATATTGATATTGAAAGGCCAAAAGAAATTCATATAGAAGCTATGAATCTAAAAGGGGAAATAATTAAGGAAAAAGCAGTAGGTATTAAAGCTATTGAAGTAATGCATGAGAATGATCATTTAAATGGTGTTCTTTTTATAGATAGAATAAAGGATCCAAAAGTTAAAAAACGATTGGATCCTATTTTATTAAAAATGAAAAAGAATTTTAAAAATCTTTAAATTCTATCCTTATTCTTTTGCTGTTTTTATTGCTTTTGCCGGTGGAGCTTCTTTTGGTGTTTGTAATAAATGTTTTGTCGTTACTTTTTTAAAATCATCGCCGTATCTATGTCTATATCCGATAAGTCTATATAGCCCTTCTTTTGTTAACATACATATGATGAACCATATGAGGATGTATATCCAAGAATAGCCTATATATTTCCAGCCTATTCCTACGAAATCTGGTGTTCCAAGGCCATATGCTGAAACAAATGTTCCTGTAATTTGTGAGCACATAGTAGCACAGAAAAATTTCCATTCTGGGAATGGTTTTTGCCATATTGCTCCAACATTTCTTGTTAAATAAATTGTAAGATTACCACCACATAATATAGCCATAAATGCCAAGGTTCTCAGTAAATGGAATTTATGAATTGGATCTTGTTCATTTATAAACCAGTATCTATCACCAATCCAGAATAATAAGAATGTTGATACTACACCTACAAGAGCAAGGCCAACAGCAATGATCAATACCTCTTTCATATTCCACGTCACGGGATTGGTATGGGGCCGCATATGGTCATATGCTATCATCATTATAGGTATGTCATTTAATAGCGCTATAAGGATAACCATTATTGCTGTTAGAGGATGGTCATTATAGATAATCATAGCTAGTAATAAGAAGAATAATAAACGGCAGGTTTCGCTAATACGATACATAGCATAGCTTTTCATCCTACCAAATATTTTTCTTGCTTCTTCAATAGCATGAGATATTACTAAAAGGCCAGGTTCTGTTAGTACAAGATCTGCTGCTTCTTTAGCAGCATCAACAGCGCCGCTAACAGCAATACCAACATCTGCTTGTTTTAATGCAGGAGCATCATTAACGCCATCTCCAGTCATTCCAACAACATGGTGTCTATCTTGCAATACTTTTACTATCTCAAATTTATGTTCCGGAAATACCTCAGAAAAACCGTCCGCTGATTCTATCATATCTCCAAGTTTTGCTTTGTCTATGTCTTTATTTTGTTTAGTATCAAAATGGGAGATGGGTAGTATATTTGATCCTAACCCTAAAGTCTCTGACACCTCTCTAGCTATAGCTTCATGGTCTCCAGTAACCATTTTTACATCTATACCCATAGCATGGACATGGTTGATAGTTTCTTGCGTATCATCTCGTGGAGGGTCAAATAGAGGGATAATCCCTAAAAATTGCCAGTTTCCTTTTCCATCACCTTTAGCTATACCAAGTGTACGATATCCTTTTTTTGCAAAGTTATCGACACATGCATTTATCTTATCTGCTATATCTTTTGTAGGTTTACACATCTGTTGGATAATTTGAGGTGCTCCTTTCGTCGCTGAAAATTCTGTTCCGTCAGGTTTTTTTATTATAGCTTCAGTTCTTTTTATTGTAGGATCAAATGGTGTGAATTTAACTTGTGTATAGCTATTTAATTCCTGCTTGTCTGTTACCTTTTCTGAAATTGCAAAATCTATAGCATCTTTTGAATCCTTACTACATGCTAGATAAGCTATATCTAAGATTTCTTTTGTATCTTTTGCTCCTAGTACCTGTATATCTCCAACTGTCAATTGATTTTTTGTTAATGTCCCTGTCTTATCAGAGCATAATATATTCATACTTGCTAATTCTTCTATTGATGTAAGCTTAGATACAATAGCTTTCATAGCTGCTAATTTACTAGCTCCTATAGCCATTGTTGCTGATAACACTGCTGGAAGAGCTACAGGGATACCAGCGATTATCAGTACCAAGATAAATATAAACATCTGCCCTAATGTCTCATGGTCGGTATGCGCTATTTCCATCCTGTAAAGGGAGAGCACTAAAATTATTGCACATATAATTAGCGTTGTGAATATCAAGAAATGTCCGATCAATACAACAGCATGTTGGAAATGGGATTTTGTTTTTGCCGAACTTACTAATTTTGCAGTTTTCCCAAAGAACGTTTTCATTCCCGTTGCTGTTACAACACCTATCATCTGGCCAAGCTTAACAATAGTTCCAGAAAATGCTAGGTCTCCTTGCTTTTTAGAAACAGGAAGAGATTCTCCAGTTAATGATGATTGATCGACAGATATATAATCACCAGAGAGAAGTTTTACGTCTGCTGGGATAATATTGCCTAGTTTTATTAATAAAATATCGCCAGGGACGATGTCTTTGGCATCAATATCTTCCCATTTGCCATCTCTCATCACCCTAGCTTGCAGGGCTAACTTCTTTTTTAAGGCGGCAATAGCATTGCCTGCTTTAAATTCTTGGAAAAATCCTAAAGCTGCATTGATAATTAACATTACCATTATAACTATAAAATCTGGCCAACGTTCTAATACCCCTGATAAGATACCTGCTATTTCTATCATTATAGGTATAGGTCCCCAGAAGTATTTTAATAATTTTAGTATTAGAGGTTCACTTTTCTCCTCTAAACTATTTGGTCCAAATTCAGCTAATTTTTTCTTTGCATCATCGGATGAAAGACCTTTTTTTGCATCAACACCAAAATGCTGCAATACATTGTCTACACTCATTTTTGCATAGGGTGAAATAGAAGATGTGTCAATCATGATAATAACCCTTTATTTTTTTCACTTTATTTCATGAATAACAATAAAAAGTTTTTTATTCTATATAAGAATTAAAATAATGGGATTTCTCTGTGTTTTTTTACTAATGATAATGAGAAATTAATTCTATCATCAGTTTGAGTATGTTGATAAATAATATGTAGACGCCAACTACTATATATCAATGTAGATAATTGTATTTTGTATTCATTATACGTTGTAAGATCGCCCTGGCTCCATCCATGATGCGATTGTACATGGCATACCCAAAAGGGATTTATCCTTAAGAAAATGTTTGTTAGTACAGTATTATTTTTTTCTGAAAGCGGAGAGAGTAACATTTCACCCTCTTGTCTTGTTACATCAAGGATAAAATTTGTTTGGTCAGCTTTTCTCCAGTAATATTTTGAGCGGTAATGATATTCTATATCCATTGCTAAATTTTCATTTGCTGTCCATCCTAATAATAAATGAGTAAAATCTAGAGTGTTTTTATGGATGTTCCATCTGTTTTTTGCGCTGAAGCGTAAAAAGGATATGTTTGAGAGAAGATTGAAATACAAATGTGGAAATGTTGAACTCATCGATCTTTTCCCGAAAAAGGAATTTGTAAAAAGATCAACTTCTATTGTTGGAAGAATAATTTTTTTGTCATTGGGATATAGATAGTTATTTAACCCAAGGGTTAATTGATTTAACCTATCATATCCATCTTCAATACTAAATATAAAATGACTGTCTACACTTGTTGTAGGCTTGCTGTAACCATCAAAATTAAGATAGGGTTTTATAATATGTTTATAAGACTCGTAGGTGCGAGATAAATTAGTTTCAATAGTTCCGCCATATGAAAGTATACCTAACCCGCAACTTCCACCACCGGGCCTATTGCTATATAATATTCCTATTGCTCCTACCTTTGGTGTGATGTTAATTGCACTTAGGTTAATTGGACGGAAAAAGTCATGGTGAGATTCTAACCTAAATGAATGCATGTCGTTAAGAGGAGAGGAGAGGTTTTTTGCATAAACAAAATCTACATATGATAATTTGGAAAAGTTATTTGAAATGATATTTAAATAAGGAATAACTAAAGGGCGTATCGATAGTAATACCGTTGGAAGATCTTGCTTGAAGGATTCAAAGGGGTTTATTCTTGGATGGACATATATATTTGTTAAAAACTCTTTTTCTCTATGAAAAACAAATAGTTTTGTTTGAAGCGCTGTATTTATTTCAAAATCTGGACTTCTAAAATCACTAGGCATATGTATGTCGCTATATCTATCCCATGTGAGATTAATTTTTGAGTTATTATCATTACTTACAAAATTATATGCTCCTTGTAGGCGGAAACGCCTTTTTCTTTTAGGATCATTAGGCAGAATATCTGTGGCCAAATAATTTTTTGTTAGAAAAGATGAGTTATAAGTAGTTGGTAAATATGTTGTTTCTACAGCTCCACCAAAGCCTCTACTAAAGCGATAGTCTCCACGTAAAAACAATGAAAAATCTTTCCATGAAAAAACTTGGTAGCGCAAACTTATCTTAGGGCCAACACCTTTATCCCATCCAAGTTGATAGTCTATCATGGGAGTTTGTGTAAATTTGGCTAAGTTCATATTGTAAAATGGTAAGTAAAAGATAGGGAATTTTAATAATTTAAAAGTTACATGTTTTGCTTTTAGATAACTTTCATTGCTTACATTAAGCTTTTTTACAAAAAGCTCCCAAGAGCTATTTATATTTTCACAGGTTGTTAGAGAAACTTCGGAAGTAGTAAAACTACCGTCACTATTTAAATCAATTCTCTCGCTTTCTACATACCAAGGATGGGCAAAAGTTCTTCCTTTGGTTATAACACCAACGTTTTTTTCAAAGTCATATTCTAATTCTTCTCCCGTAAATACTTTCGAATTGTACTGAAGTATCAATTCTCCAGATGCCTTTACAGTATGTGTAGAGTCTTTATTTGTATATTCTATATTTTTTGCTTGGAGACGGAAATTTTTTCCTTTTATCACACCACCTTTAGATGTTGTAATGGTTCCATCTTCATAATAGGGGTTTGTTAAATCAATAAAAAAATTAGTTTTTATTTCTTCTAATTTTGGTTTATCGATATTTTCAAGATCATTGCAAAAGGCGCTGCAAAAAAATAGTAAAAGAATAAAAATAGTTTTCTTCATGAAAAAGTCGTGTTTTATCAAGACCAGTATAAAGAGAAACTATTTTTTCTGGGATGATTTTTTATTCTATTGCGCGAAGAAGCAGCCCTCCTAGCGCATATCTGTTAGAAGGTTTACCTTCTTTTATCATCTCAATTAATATATCTATTAGTCTTTCATCTTGCTTTTGCGCTAGTGACATATACATTTCTACTAGCAATCTAGAACTTTCTTCAGCTGATAAATCATAGTTGCTATTTTTTATCCTAGCAGACAGAGGAACAATTGGTCGGAGGCGTATTAAATCGATATCCTTTTTTTTCATTGTCCAATTGATAACATACTCCTCATATGGACCTTCTTCTTTTAGCCGGAAAAGTCCTAAGTTGCAGTAATCTCTAATTAATGGAGAGCCTGTTTTTTGTGAGTATTTTTTTAATAGGGCTATAGCTTTTGGAGAATGAATATTTTCTAAAAGCATCACTAGAATCGGTACTAAATCATTTTGTTTAGTTCTAAAAACATATTCTGCAATAGCTAGAAAATCTTTTTCAGGAAGGTCTAACGCTTGTTTTAGTATAAATTCTTTTACATGTATAGCTAAAGAAGGATCAACCATAGGATCTTTTTTTCTTTGGGAAGAAGAAGGGACAACTTTCCAACACATAATAGATCTTCCAAGAGAAAAATTTGGTTGAAGTATTATGTCTTTAACATCTGTTATTAATATCTCTAATAACACAGGGGAACATCTAGGATCTTTTCTATTTAATAGCGCTATAGCTGCATTTAACCTTATTGTAATGTCATCAGATTTTAATAATTTTGCTAAAACATCTTCACTACCTTCGATATCGCCTAAAAGGGAAATGGCAAATGGATTGTTTTCCATTGCCATTTTTTCAATAAATTTTTTTGCTTTGGGATCATTTTCTAATAAAATTAATGCTCTTGCAGAAGAGAGCCTTGCATTTTGTGTTGTCGTTTGCATTAATTTTTTTAGGGTGCTTATACATGAGGTATCTTTTAATTTTCCTAGACCATAGGCACATGCTTCAATTTCTGCGACGTTACCACAAGAAATTTTCCTTCTAATAAATGGAAGCAAGTCATCTCTTTCAAAATTTGCTATTCCAAGTATTGCTTCTACCCTTACTTGTGTATTGACATCATGTAATAATTGCTTAATTACAGAAATAGCTCCAGGAGTCCCTAATTGGATAAATAAAAATGGGAAAAAGGGTTTAAACATAGGGGGGAGTTTGTACATTAAAGATTCTATATGGCCAAGAGCTAAGGGATGTTTTCGAATAGCCATTAAAAATGCTGCTTCCATCCTAATTATTAGATAATCGGAATGCATGCTTTTTGTTATTATTTCATTAACTTTATCATCATAAATGTCTTTTATGAAATGAAGTGCTAATAACTGTGCTTCTGGATGTTCGCTAGTAAGTCCTTTTTCTAAAATTGATAGGGCATAGGTAGATGAGCTAATACTGGCACCGAAAAGTGTTAGCTGCTGTTCTAATAGATTGTTATTTGCTATTCCTTGCTTTAGTAAAATAAATGCAATATGTTGAAGAGCATCAAAATCATGGGATTTTGTATTATTACGTAGTTGTTGGTATTCGCCAAGAGCTTTTTTTATTTCATTATTGTGCATTAAATAAAATAAGTGGCTCTTTTCTTTTTCATTGAAATAAGAAAAAGAAATTGTAGGAATTATAAGATACAGTGCTATTTTTTTAAAAAGTCCCATAGATCTATGCCCATTTCTAAAAGTAGTTCTCTTGTAGTATTGATAGGCATGCCCATAATGTTATAAAAGCATCCATCAATTTTTTTTACAATTATGCTACCTCCATCTTGTATCGCATAACCACCAGCTTTGTCCATAAAATAAAAATGAGAATGATATTTTTTAATCTGTTTTTTCGTTAATTTATGAAAATGTACTTTTGTTTCTTCTGCTTTTGTAAAAATAGTGTCATTTTTTAATACACACACTCCAGTATATACGTAATGAGCGGTTCCTTGCAGCTCTTCAAGCATTGTATATGCTTCTATTTCATTTCTTGGCTTGGGATATAATTTGTTATTACATACGACAATAGTATCAGCAGCTAAAATTATTCTATCTTTATACTTTGAAGAGATAGATTTAGCTTTATTAATTGCAATATTTATAGCATAGGTTTTTGGGTCTTTTACTATTTTTTCATGAATTTCTTCAAAAAATGGAGTAACTATCTCTAATGGTAAATTAAAAAAACTTAATATTTTTTTTCTTCGAGGAGAAAGAGAGGCTAAAACTATCTTCATAAAACATACAAATTTTTTATGAAGATAGTGTCATAATTTTTAATAATTAAATAGGTAAAACAACAGCTACACCAGTTTTGTCACCAGCTTTTTGTACTGCTAGATATTCCCTTACTCTAACTATTGACCCATTTTTTTTTAAGTATCTCTTGTCATAGGGTTTTGCTTTTTCTTGTTCTTGCAATTCTTTTAGTGCATTTTCTGTTAGATGCAAATCTTCTTTTACTGTTAATTCCTTCCAGGAAAGTCCTTTTTTTTCGAAATCTAATTTTGTATATCCAAGCAAATTTAAATAAGCTTCATTAGCATGGGTGATATTTCCATCAATATTCCATGTTATTATTGGCAGCTCGTTGAATTCTATTAAACTCCAAAAATATGAAGCTGCAGCTTCTTCTG
>CAYUWE010000031.1:0-8702 GCA_964448255.1 uncultured bacterium
ACTATTAACTTCCATTTTTAACTTGTATTGATTAATAGGTTGAGGTGGGTTATTATCTAAACATTTTTTAAATATATCAAACCATTGATTCTTCAACTTACTTCTAACAGTCCAGTGTGGAGTAGAATAAACCTTGTTTAAACTAACTGGATTCTCTTTAATCGTGTAGTGATAATGAGCCATTATTAATACATTTTACCATTAATAAAAAATCTATCATTGTAAATAGATATTTGATCTACAAAGAAGTCTCCTTGATCATCAATGAAAACTTCAGCAAATCCATTAGCCCACATCTCTTTCTGCATTCTTGGCATGTAATTAAATACCTTATGCTTAACATCACCTAACCAACCAATGTTATAAGAAGCTCTATTTCCATGTCTGAATGATTGAACTCTATGAGTGTGACCAAACATAACTGATCTTCCAGTCATATCTAAATGCTTCTTCGCTGTATGGATATTACAATAAACTCCATGAATAATATCTAAGTGATCGCCTAAAGTAAAATAATCATCTTTCCAATTCTCCTTAACTTCCCATCCCATTTCAACTAATCTTAAAGCTTCAGTAGGACACATTAAAGCTCCTCCGTATTTAGCTTTATCTCCTTTAGCGATTTCTCTAAAGTATCTATCCTCATGATTCCCCCATAGATAATACTTCTTGACAGAGCTTTTGAATTCTCCTAGAGCATAATCAATATCATGTAATCCATCAGAACCATCTTGATATTCTCCTTCTAAAGTAATTCCACTAAGATTCTTTAAAGAGTTCTCATTATAAGACCCTAAAGTGTAAAGATCTAAGTAATCTCCAGGTAACACAATTCCATAAATATTATGTTTATTATCAGAGATGTATTGCATGATCTTTCTCCATAAAACTTTGTTATGAAAAGGTCTATGAACGTCAGGTAAAACCAACCATTTTTGACCTATTTTACTTTGCTTTTTAAACTCTTTCCAAAGTTTGTACTCCTCTTCTGTCATTGGTGGACGATGAGGTTTTTTGTCTTGGTAATATCTCCAATCCTTTTTCATGTGTTATAAATTTGACTTTAAAATATTAAAAATTAATTAAATGGTGTCGTATAAAACTTCTTTGATCTCATTCAATTCTTTCTCTTGGACTCTAAGTTTTCTTTGATATGATGTTATCGCTGCGTCTCTTCTACAGTCTTCTAATTCTAGTTTTTGTAGTTTATGTTGACACATTTCTAAAGTGTTCTGTAAATACATGATATGAATTCTAACATTTCTTAGATCACTTAACATCTTTTTAGCTTTATCATCTTTAGTAGGTCTAGCATCTAATTTTGCTATGATCTCTCCTAAGACTCCGTAACTATATAAAGTATTTCCTTCTATGTTCATAATTAAAATGGTATTGCGTCTTCATCTTGTCTATTAAATGATGATCCTTTGAAAAACGCTGTTGAGGTTTCTTCTTTATCAAATCCAATTGATTCTTGTTTGCCGAATCTTTCTTTAGCGATTGTACGATCAGCATAAATGTCTACACCATCCCAATCTTTACAGTAATAAGCGTTCATCTCTTTATTATAGAAAAAAGTATAATCTCCTTTCTTAGAAGCTCCTTTAGGCTTTTCCTTAGCTATTCTAATGATTACTTCGTTAGCTTCATAAGTTCCTTGTCCATTATCTCTTCCTACTCCAAATGGTGGTCTCCAAACAATGATCATTTGTTCTCCTTTTCTAAACCAAGCTTGACCTCCAGCAAATTCTCTTGGAGTTGGAATAGGACAGAATCTCTTTCCATCTTTTTCAATAATAGGTTGATCTCTAACGTGAGTAATTAAGCAATTATGTCTTCCAGTTTTTCTAGCGTTTCTACGACACTTTCCTAATAGTTCTTCAACATACAAATCTTGTCTTCCAGTGAAATCGTGCTTAACTTCATTAAATGGATCAATTGTTGTAGTGTTAAATTTCCACCCTATTTCCTCTTCAACTTGATCAACCATTTCATAATATTGATCTAAAGTCATAGTGTCATCTTTTGGATCGATAACTACAAAATGTTCACCGATAAAGTATTCCGCTTGTGTTTTATCAGCTTCAGTCATTTTATTACCTTCTTTTCCAAAATAAGGTTTGTTAACATACTTGTGACAAAGCTCTGCAAACACTTCATGAACCTCTCCAGTCTCTGGTGTAAAGATAATATGTTTGTCTCCATAGATACAAGACAGGTTGACTAAAATCTCTAACCAAAATTCTGATTTCCCTGATGCAGGAGCCCCAGCGATGTAAGTGGTACATCCTTTTTTAATAGATATACCACATTTATCAAAATCAAATCCTATTTCTTTACCTCTCGTTAATCCTTTTTCTCGTAGCTTAAATAGATCATTCGTGACATCTTTAAGCTGATAATAGTGTTTTGGTTTGTTCATAGCTTAAAAGTGTTCGTTGAATCCAGTAGAGTAAGATTCGTTCTTAATTATCTTAACATCGTTCTTCTTAATAGTGTCATCTCTTCTAAGCCAATTTAAGATAGTTAGATAAACACTCTTTACTTTCTTGTTGTTTTTCCAACCTTCAATTTTCGCAATATAATGATCAATGGTAGCAGAATCATAATGTTTTAATAGTTTTTCGTAATCTTTCATTGAGAGAATCAAATGCTCATTCTCGTAATAATTTGCTGGATCTTCAACTTCAGTTGTTATCGTAGCAATGCCTTTCACGCTTGAATAATTTTCTAATAAAAAGCTAAATGATTTATCAACATCAGTTTTATCAAGTATGTCAATATTATCTCTAACAGAAGAAGGTAGTTCATTAAATGTTTCAATAGCACTTTTCTTCATGTTTGTGTTATACTTCTGATGCTTCATGTAATTAACTAAAATGATGTAGTTCTCAACATACTTCACTTTGCCTAATCTTTGAAAAACATCTAAGGCATCCTTTATGCACTCAATAGATAAACCAGTTTCGAAAGACATCTTTCTTTTAGATGCTTCATAAATCCCTAACATATTTGTCTTCTCATTTGTGATCAAATAAAGGAATAACAATTTGTATTCTGGAGCCATGTCTTCTACGAATGGATCACTCCAAAATGCTGTGCTTACGCTTCTCTTTTTACTCATAAGTCTCTGTTTTTAAAATGTGTTTGTAAAATAAAACAAAAAATGTGTTCCATGATAATCCTATAATCGCTAAATCTACGATAGGATGAAAAATTGGTTCATAAACTACTATCGCTATTCCTAAAAGTAAGATCATTGAACTCTTAAAGAAATGGAAAGCATCCGTGAACCAAACTGGAGTCGCTGTTCTTCCTTGTTTTAAATCTCCATTGATGTATTTATTCCTCCAACTAACTTGTCCATTCCACCATTGACCGTTAAATAAATCATTCTTAAATATTGATTTATGAAAATGGAATTGAGTCACATCCATAACTGCGTTACAAATAGACGCTAATACAACTAATAAAACTGAAATCATTTTAATATATCTTTAATAAAGTTAACGAATCCAGCTATTGTAAACATCACTACGTAAAAAGCGATAAGAACACACATTACAACCATAACTGGATAAGCCCAGTCAAACCAATTTGATAATAATCCCATAATACCCATAATAAACCCGTAAGTGAATAGTTGAGTTAAAACGTTTTTTCTAAATCTTTCAAATATCTTTGCCATTTTGTTTTGATTTAAGAGGAGCGTTTCCACCCCTCTATAATTTCTAAATCTAATTCTTTGATAATTTGCTTTACGCTAAAATGGTAAATCGTCACTATCGTCTGAATTATTATTTGCTTGTCCGTCTGGTTTCCAAGTATTAACCGATACAGAGTGAGTTTTTCCGTACTGATCTGGGGCCTCTCTCTTCTTAGAAATAGTTAAGTTAATGTACTTCTTACCTTTGAATTCAGAGATGTGCTCTTGAGGTAAATCTGACAAACAGATTGAAAAGTTAATAAATCCGTACTGCTCATTTTCTTTTCCGTTTCCTACGAAAATCTTTTGGTCTTGTGCCATTTTATAAAAATTTAATTGTTTACTAATTTAAGATGTTGAATAAACCGTAATAAGCGATTGCGCTACAAATTCCGATTATCATTGTTACTAAATTTGGTTCTTTAAGCATCACTGTTACATTAACTAGTGAAATAATACCAAATACTACTAAAATAAAAATTGCCATAGTGTTTAAATAAATGTTGTTACTAATTCAATATGTTGTCTAATCTCCTTAACTCTTCTCTCAATCTCATCCACAACGCCCTGGTCGTATTCAATATCAAAAACCTTAATTCTATATTGAGGATCAATTTTAGTGTAATCGTGAGCTTCTAAACTACCATAAACTAAATTCTTTGGTGTATTCATTAGAGTGTAGATCAACTTTGCTTTCTTTTTACCTGTTAAAGCCATATAACATTGTAATTGGTAAAAGTAGTCTTTGTTTGGAATCTCATTTTCTAATAAAGGAAAAGTGAAACAATCCCAAGAGTTTTTCATATCGATCACAGTGTCCTTAGTTAATACATCAGGAGTTCCAACCATGAAATCATTTTCAAACTTCTTTTCATTCTTTTTGATTCCTTTTAAATCTAAATGCTTAGCGACAAACTCAATTGATTCGTCTTCAACTTGATTACCTTTATCTAAATACTTACTACTGATTTCGTTTCTATATCCGTAGATTCTTTCTTTTATCCATTGATCAACGTAAGACCGAGACGTTTTGGAAAGCTCTCCTTTTTTACGAGAACTTGTCATTATCTCACCGCATTTACTTGGTCTGATTTTAAATTCTTCCATTATTCGTCTTTTAATTTGTTTAATTCTGCTTCAATTTCAGTTGATACGTTATACTTCTTCTTAACTTGTTCCATTGAGTAACCAGATTTAAGACCTACTACAACATTCTTCCAGGATTTGTGCTCTTGGTTTAAAGTCTCTTTTGGTTTAGCTTTAGGAGCTCTAGGAGCTTGTCTATTAGGAGCTGGTTTTTCTTGTTCTCCAGATGCATCAGTATCTTTATCAGTTACTAATCCAAGAACTGCTGATAAAGCATATCTTCTATAGTAAGTGATGGCTGATCCCATGATCTGAAAGTCATTCATTCCTTTTAACTTAACGTCATCTGGGATGATCATTGTACTATCTATAGATTCTCCTGATTCAGCGTGGAAAATAACTGTTGTGATAGTTGTAAAACCTAGGTCGTTGTTCCCTAATTGTTGAGTGAATCCTAATCCATTCTTTTTCATTAATGGATTAATAGTCTCAAAGATCTGAGCTAAGTTAGCGTAAGTATAACTAAACCCTTTTGTGTTTTGATGAATAGCTGGGACTTCCTGTTGAAAGCTAGCTAATGCCTTAAATAAATTCGTCTTTCCCATAGTGTTTTTAAAATTTTAATAAAATCAAGTAAATAATTGCTTTAAGATCCGCAACCAATGCATTCAATCGGTGCTTCAATTTGAACTTTGTATTCTTCTCCGTTGTCATAAGCCTCTAAGTGTTTCTTCATTTCGAATTTAATGCTTGACTTCTCTAATCCAGTCTCAGCGTTTTCAATTTGAGCTTCGTAGTTTTCAATAATTTCTTTTCTGTGCATCTCGATAATCTCTTCTCTTGTCATCTTCTTTGTTATTTAAAGTTAAAAATCTAATTCTTCTCATTGTATCGTTGAATCTTTCTGAATTACAGTTATCCAACCACTCTTTATGAGTTTTAAATGTTCCAGGATAAGTACTTGACTTAATCCCTGGAGCTAATCCTTTAATCGTATTTCTCATTATCTTACAGTCTTTAGTTGTTCAGTTATTTGTTTTGTGATCTTAAGTTCGAATTCGTCTTCAGTTTCTTTATTTAAAACCGTGATCTCGTAAGGTACTATTTCACCAGAGAAATTAATCTCTATAGAATCATCGTAATCATGCCACCCACAAGGAGACTCAATTAAACTACCATTAATTTCGAATGTGATTGTAAACCAGTGATTGTCAGATTGAACTTCAACTATTGGGTAATTATCTTCCCACTGGATAAAGTCTGAAACTAAAGTATCAAAATCAATGTCTAATTCTAATACTTCTTGCTTTGCTAATTTTTGATCTTTCATTATTCGTATGTTTTATTCGTTGTTGTTGATACAAATATACAGACTACTGTTTAAACCTGAAAGCTTTTTAACAAATTATTTTGAAATAAAATGCTAAGTGCTTGATAATCAACTAGAATAATTTAGACGAAAAAAGGGACCGAAGCCCCTTTAATCAACAAACCAAAACAAAAACACTATGAAAAAAACGAAAAAAGGTTTAATTTCTTAATCAGCTTTTCAGCTGTTTCTAAGTCTAATTTACCAAATATCACAGCTAATACAATGATTGCCATAATACTATACCCAAATAAAACTCCCCAATCAATTCTACCTTTTGGTGAATGTGGTGAATCCTTTTGAATAGACGCTTTAACTTCTGTTACAACGTTACCTACAACTGGAGCAGACTTTAATAAGCCTTGTACAACTCCTCCTAAAAAACTCTTAAGCTTTCTCATAGTTCTAATTTAATTAATTATCGTGTTTATGTTATTTACTAATTATAAAAACGTTCTATCAAGATCCTCATCAGAATACACATAAGCATCACCTTCATACAATAATGAATTAGATAATGTATAATCTAAGTTAGAATCACTCAACTGATCATAAAGATAAATCTTATAAGAACCAGTATCAATCTTAATAGAAGCGTTTAGAGGATCCTCAGCTCCATCTTTTCCTACTTCTAATAGTTCTAGTTGAATAAATGGACAAACCACCATAGATTGATCTAAACAAACAAATTCTTTAGCCGTATTCTTATTCACTAATCTAATTAGAAAATAAGGTGATGATAAAGCACTCTGCTTGTAAAATAATAAATCATTTGTTGAATCTTGTACTATTGTCATTTTATAAGTTTTAAGGTACATCGTTAACAATATCTGCAGCGGTCATATTATACATTACAAAAGTACAATTAGCCTCTGTTCCGTTATCTTGTAAGTTTGGGTATGTATCGCCATCGCCTAATCTCCACCAGTGTTTAGGCTGAGTTCCTAAAGTAGATAAATCGAAAGGAGTTCCGCTATTATAGATAGAAGAAACATTTCCGCTTTGATCACTGTCAAAGATTGCTAACTCATCAATTTTACAGTTATTACGCATATAATTTCCGCTTGAGTACCTACCTACTCTTAAATTCTGCCCTGATATAGCCCCTGTGTAACCATAGTTAGTGTTACTATTTGTTGTTGATTGAGAAACTCCGTCAATAAAGATACTGAACCTACTATAATAATCATTAACACTACCACTCGAAGCTCCAGTAGTCCCTCCATTGTAACTTACTAAAATATGCTTCCAAGTATTACTAGGTAAAGAGTTATTAGCTGTCTCTAATTCTAAATTATTAAAAAGAGTTCCATACTCAAGAGATAAAGAATTATCATTACCTCTATACCTTAATCTAAAGTGACCATTAAAAACAGACGCTGAACCGAAATAGAATATAGTTTGGTTACTATTAGAACTCGTTCCAGCTTTAAAATAAAGAGATATTGTCCAAGCATCTGAAGCTCCTGAACCGTTACCCGTTCTTCCAAGTGTTGAATCTAATAATGCAGCGTTTGCCCCTAACCAATCATTTTGATTAAACCTAACACTTTTAGTATTAGCAAAAGGAGGGTTTGAAACAGTCAAAACAATTGTTTCTGAATCTTCTCCGTTGTAGTTGATCGCTTTTACTGGTATGTTATAAGTTCCAGCGGTAAGACTTGAACCTCCGATAATCTTCCTATTGTTTCCATCAACAGTAGTTACTCCTGAAACGCTTGATAAATCCCACTCATAACCTACTCCGTAATCAGCAGTTAATTCGTAGTTAAGAGTTTGTCCCTCTACTAAATTAATAGCTAAGTTACTTGTTATCACCGGAACGTTACTTAAAGGAGTTCCAGAACTTTGGAAGATAGCATTTAAAGCATCGCAAACTTCTGTAGCGTCCGTCCCATACGGATTATCGTTTTCGTCAATAAAATCAGAATGACTTGAAGCTGTAACTAAATCTACATCTCTTGCTAAGTCATGAATGTTCACAAGGTTATTATCTACTGTCGCTTGAATACTATTTAAAAATTGTACCCCGTTACTATCTTCTATAAAAATAGCGTTAGCATTTATGTCTTTATAAATCTTAATCATATATTATCTCTTAATAACCGAAATTACTGAACCTGCATTTGTTAAAGTAGCATTTGAACTACAAAAAACCTGAAGCTTAATAGGGTTTAACCTTGTATTATCATCTCCCATATAAATCAAATCAGGTTCTAAACTGAATCTATAATCTTGACCAGAACCAGAATCTAAACGTCCTACAATCTTTTCAAGAGTATAAGAACCTGCTCCAGTTCCTAAAGAGTATCTAAACTTTAATAAAGCGTTATTTGTATTTGGGTTTATAGTATAATCATTTCTGATTAAAACAGTATCTCCTAAAGATAGTTCACTTGTATCAATGTATCCCGTTGAAACATCTATTAAATCAGTGACACCCGTAGGTAAATAGACCTTATTAGTAAAAGCGCCTAAACCATCATTTGGAATATCGGTCCAAGTATCAGCTGTTAAGCTTATAGCTCCTGTAGTGTCGTT
>CAYUWE010000032.1:0-8323 GCA_964448255.1 uncultured bacterium
GGATTAAATGTTTCAGTTCTTGATTGGAGATTTGTTCAAGAAGTTGTAGAAGAAATTGATAAGAAAGAAGAGGAAAAAGAAGAAGAAAAATAATGAAAGACCTTATCTTTCTCTCTCCAGCTAAGGTCAATTTATTTTTTCTTGTTTTATCAAAGAGAAACGATGGTTTTCATAATATAGCTTCTCTTTATCAAGCTATAGATTTATATGATACCTTACATATAAAACTAAGTAGTAAGAAAGATAGTTTTACAACCTCAGACTGTTTATTAAAATGGGATGAGACAAATTTAATATATAAAGCTGTATCTTTATTTAGAAAAAAAACGAAGAAAAAGTTTTTTCTATCTATACATTTAGAGAAAAAAATTCCACATCAAGCGGGTCTTGGCGGTGGTAGCAGCAATGCTGCTACTACTCTTTTTGCATTAAATGAAATTTTGGATACAAAGCTATCTATTAAAGAATTAGCTACTTTAGGGAGTTTAATTGGCTCTGACGTTACATTTTTTTTCTCTTCAGGAAGAGCTTATTGCACAGGAAGGGGTGAAATATTTAGAGATATTAGACTAAATGAATTCTTTTTATCTGGAATGATTGCAAAACCAGATTTTGGACTTTCTACACAATTAGTATATAAAAATACAAATGTAGAATCTTTAGATAAAATTGATCCAAATATAGTTTTGCAATCATTTAAAACATCTTCTTTGATATTGCAAAATGATTTAGAAAAAGGAGCATTTTTTCTAAATAATGAAATGAGAATTTTAAAAGAACGATTGAAAAAAATGGGATTTCGATATGTTATTATGACGGGAAGTGGGTCTAGTTTTTTATGTATTGGAGAAAATGTTTTTATAAATCCCATTGAAAATGTAAAGTATTATTCAATAAAACAAACCTTTAGAAAAGAGGGGCAGTGGTATAGATGAAACAGTCTAAATTATATGATGATCAATTTATTATTATAACAGGGGCTGCTGGTTTTATAGGTTCTTGTGTTGTACGTTATTTAAATGATAAAGGCTATACAAATTTAGTATTAGTAGATGATTTAAAAAATGGAGATAAATGGAAGAATTTAAGGGGAAAATGTTTTTCAGAGATTCTTTCGAAATACGATATTTTTGATTGGTTAGAAGGAAGAGAAAGAGAAATTGAAGCATTTATTCATTTAGGGGCATGTTCAAATACCATTGAAGCAGATGGAGATTTTCTATTAGAAAATAATTATCGCTTTTCTGTGATGCTAGCAGAATTTGCACTACTTCATGACATACGTTTTATTTATGCATCTTCTGCAGCAACGTATGGTGATGGTTCTTTAGGCTTTTCTGATAGTATAGATATAGACACATTACATCCGTTAAATATGTATGGATATTCCAAACAGCTATTTGATCAATGGGTGAAAAGAGAACAGGTTTTAGACAAAGTAATAGGGCTAAAATATTTTAATGTCTTTGGCCCTAATGAATACCATAAAAAAGATATGGCTTCTATGATTTTGAAGATGGCTGATAAAGTTCATAAAGATGGAAAGATACAGCTATATAAATCTAACGATTTAGAAAAATATAAAGATGGCGAACAGAAAAGGGATTTTCTATATGTAAAAGATGCTGTTAAGATGACATGCATTTTACTTGATGATGCATTTAAGGATATTGGAGGCATATTTAATATTGGTAGAGGTGAAGCTACTACATGGAATTTTTTAGCTAAATGCTTGTTTAATGCATTTGGGAAAGAAGAAAACATAGAATATATTGATATGCCAAAAGAATTGTATCATCAATATCAAAATTATACTTGCGCTGATATGGAAAAGTTTAAGAAATTACACAAAGATAAAGCTAAAGAATTGGTATTAACATCTATTCCAGATGCGGTTAATGATTATGTTAACAATTACATTATGAAAGATAAAAGATGGTAAAGATAACTTGTGATTTTAACCGTTTTCATTCTGTTAAAGCCTTAGTAATAGGTGATTTCATGGTGGATAAATATACTTACGGTAAAGTAAGTAGGATTTCTCCAGAAGCTCCAGTTGGTGTTTTAAAAGTTGATAAAGAAACATATCTTCCTGGGGGAGCGGGTAATGTAGTATTAAATTTTCTTTCTTTTTCATGTGATGTTGTTGCTATTGGGCGTATTGGAGATGACCTAGAAGGGGAAAGATTACAAATATTGTTAGAAGAAAAAGGAGCAGACAGTTCAATTTTATTAAAGCAGAAAAATTATTCTACCCCAGTAAAAAATAGGGTGATAGCAGAAAGTCAACAGATTGTTCGTATAGATAAAGAAGATATTTTACCAATTGATAAAAAATTAGAAGAAAAAATTATCAATATATTATCAAACGTTATTCAAGGTATTGATGTTATTGCTATTTCAGATTATGCCAAAGGTTTTTTATCAACAAATCTATTAGAGAAAATAATAGAGATAGGAATAGAAAAAAATGTGCCTATAATAGTTGATCCTAAAGGAACAGATTTTACAAAATATCAGTTCGCAACGATTGTAAAACCTAACTTATCAGAAGCATATTTAGCAGCGAACTTGGGAAAAAATGTTCCTATAGAAAAAGTAGCAAAAAAATTATTAGATCAAACGAATGCTAAAACAATAATAATTACTCGTTCTCAGGATGGAATATCTTATTTTGATAATAAAAAAGCTTGTCATTTTCCAATTCAATCTAAAGAAGTTGTTGATGTAACAGGAGCTGGAGATACTGTTCTATCAATTATATGTATAGCTATAGCTAATAATATGGATATGTCTGAGTGTTGTATGTTAGCGAATATAGCTGCGGGCATTGCAATAGAGCATATTGGCTGTGCAAAAATTACATTGTCTGATCTATCGAAAAGATTATTGCAAATAGATTTAGGTAATAAGGTATTTGATGAAAATCATTTATTTGCTCTTAAACATGTATTAAAAGAAGAAAATTTTTCTATTTTGATGTTGGATTCTTTTGAGTTTAATACCAATTTATACAAACATATTCGCTCAATATCAAAAAAAAATAAGTTGGTTGTTTATTTAGATAATGAAGATGAAGATTTCATAGAGTGTTTGTCAGCATTTAAAGAAGTAGATTTTATTATCCTTCATAAAAAGTGTTTGATTGATCTTTGTTCTAAAATACGTCCTAAAGATGTTTACTACATAAAAGATAATAAATTGATATCAGAGAAAAATTTATTAAAAAATCTAATCAAAGATTTTTCTTCTGTGTAAAAAAAGAAGGGCCTGTACTTTCTATCATTCCACCTCCTAAGCAAATATCATCTTTATAAAAGACAATAGATTGTCTTGGTGTAGCCGCTCTTTGAGGGGAAGTGAATTGAACATATGCTTTATTATTTTCTATTTTTGTTATTGTGCATTGTTGATCTTGTTGTCTATATCGTATTTTGGAGAAACAAGAAAAAGGAAAAGATGTTGGCATATCATTAACCCAGGATAGATCTGTTGCTACAAGACTATCACAAAATAGAGCTGGGTGATCTTTTCCTTGGGCTACTATTATGGTATTTGTTTTTATATCTTTATCTACAACAAACCAAGCATCACCCTTGCCGCCAATACATAGTCCTTTTCTCTGTCCTAAAGTATAGTAAGGGCAGCCTATGTGTTTACCAAGTATTTCTCCATCTAGTGTTTTTATTGGTCCTTCTTTATATCCTAAGAATTTCTCTAAAAATGGGGCGAATGTTCTTTTCCCGATAAAACAAATACCTGTGCTATCTTTTTTATCATGGATAGGTAGGTTATTTTTCTTGGCAATTTCTCTAACTTCTTTTTTTGTAAGATTACCTATTGGGAAAAGCACTTTTTTTAATGTTTCGGCCTTTATTGTATAAATAAAATAGCTTTGATCTTTATTTTGATCTTTTCCTTTTACCAATCTATTTTTCCCATTTATAGATATGTTTTGACAGTAGTGCCCTGTAGCTAAAAAATCTGCTTTAATTTCTTTAGTTGCTTTTTTAAAAAATAAATTGAATTTGATTTCTCTATTGCAAAGTATATCTGGGTTTGGGGTTAGTCCTTTTTTATATTCCTCTAAAAAATGGGAAAATACTTTTTCTCTATATTCTTCAACGAAATTTATTGAATAATAGGGGATATCAAGAATTTTACATGTTTCAATAACATCTAAGTAATCAGAAGAAGAAGAACAAATGCCATCATCCTCCCAATTTTTCATGAAGATACCTATTACATTATACCCTTGTTTTTTTAGTAATAATGCGGATACTGCGGAATCAACACCTCCAGAAAGACCTACTACAACAGTTTTTTTCATATTAAAAATTTTGTTCTAAGCGTTCTATACGTTTTTCTATTAATGGGTGTGTAGCAAATAATTTAACAAGCCCTCTTTTTAATGGTGAGGAAATTTTTAATACTTGAAAAGCAGGTTTTGCTGTCATCGCATCTTTTAATTCTTCTAATGATTTAAGGCTTTTAAGAGCTTGTATCATTTTTTCTTTTCCTGCTAGCCTTGCTCCTCCAGCATCAGCACGATATTCTCTATATCTAGAAAATGCTGATACAATTATCGATCCAAATATCATAAATATTATTTCAAATAAAAATACTAGCATCATATATCCACCAAAAGAAGAAGATCTATTTCTATCTCTTCCAAGTCCTGAAATGGTAAATGCTAGAGCTCTTGCTAAAAACATTACAAAGGCATTAACAATTCCTTGAATTAATGTCATAGTAACCATATCTCCATTAGCGATATGAGAGATTTCATGGCCTACAATTGCTTCAACTTCGCTTCTATCTAATCTTTGTAGTAATGTTGAAGAAAGGGCTATTAAAGAATGTTTTTTTGTAGCTCCTGTTGCAAAAGCATTAACTTCTTTTGACTCATATATACCAACTTCTGGGCAATAAGAAAGCCCAGCATCTTTTGATAGCCTTTCTATGGTTTCTAAAAGTTCTTTATATTCTGCAATATTTGTTGATGGGTTAATTATTTTTACTCCCATCATCCATTTAGCCATATTTTTGGATAACAACAGTGAAATGATTGAGCCAACCATTCCCCAAACAAAGCAAAAAGCTAATAAGGCAGTATAGTCAATACCATAGGATGAAAAAAATGGTTGTATATTTAGTAAGCGTAGTATGAAAGAGATTGTCAAAATGACAATCATATTTACTGCTAAGAAAAGAAAAATTCTTTTTACAAAAGCCATAATTTATCCTACCTTCATTTAATAATTTTCCCCTATATTAAATCCCTTAAGAGGGATATGTGTCAAGAATAGTGAAATTAAAAAGAAATTAATTTGCATAATAACTATAAGCTCATGTATCAAGGTAATAAAGGCTTCATATTAGCTTTTCAAAGAGTTATTATACTTTTCATTAGGGGAATATGTGAAAGATTTTTTTAATAAGGTAAAAAATAGAAAAAAAAATGATCCCTTAGATGAAGTCAAAAAGATGCTTAGTAAAAAAAATGCTTGTTATGTGTTGTTAACATGTTCCAAACCTACCAAAGAAGGTAAAATGCTTGTTGAAGTGTGTTATGAAGGTGATGAGTGTATAGCTTCTTACCTAATTGATAATGCTCAAGAAGTTTTAGCAGAAAAGTTTAATCAGTCTGAAGATTCTTGTTAAAAATTGACTTTCTTAGTTATATCATACATAGGAGCATTTTATGAGAGATAATTATGAAAGAAAAGATTTAGAAGATTGGTTTGATAAGCATTCTGAAGCAATTTTCAAAGATTTTTATACCTTTCTTTCTTTTCCTTCTATTAGTTCAGAAATCAAACACAAAGATGATATGAGAAAATGTTGTGAATGGTTATGCAACTACATTGATCAGATGGGCCTTTCTAGTGAGATTATTGAAACACCTAGTTATCCATTAATTTTTGCTGAAGATAAAAGAGCAGGGAAAGATAAGCCAACACTTCTTATATATGGGCATTATGATGTTCAGCCAGTAGATCCAATAGAAGAGTGGAAATCTAAACCTTTTGAAGCAGATCAAAGAGATGGAGAAATATTTGCAAGGGGAGCTCAAGATAACAAAGGACAAATATTTTACACTCTTTTTGCAATAAAATGCTTTTTAGAAAAAAATGAACCTCCACCAATCAACATAAAGTTATGTATAGATGGAGAAGAAGAAAATAATAGCATAGGGTTGTTAAAGAAATTATCAGAAATAAAAGAGAAATTAAAAGCTACTTATTTACTTGTTCCAGATATGGGAATAACAGAAAAAAATAGCCCTGCTATTACCCTTGGTGTTAGAGGAATGTGTCAGATGACTCTAAAAATGCAAGGGTCAAATGGGGATTTACATTCTGGAGAATTTGGAGGTATAGCATATAACCCTCTAAAAGCTACAGTAGAGCTATTATCAAAGTTGTGGGATAAAGATGGAAAGGTTGTAATACCTGGATTTTATGATGGTATAAAACCTATTACAGATGAAGAAAAAAGTGAATTAGACCTAAGCTTTGATAGGGAAAAATATGAGAAATCATTTGGTATAACTTCATTTTTTAAAGAAGATGATTTTTCACAAAAAGAATCTAATTGGCTACGTCCAACTCTAGAGATAAATGGAATAGGTGGAGGATATTTTAAAGAAGGATTTAAAACTGTTATTCCAGCAAGTGTTGTAGTTAAAATTTCTTGCCGTTTAGTTTATGATCAAGATCCATATAAAATTGCAAATAATATAAAGGAATATTTACTAAAAAATGTAGAAAAAGGAATGAAATTAACGGTAGATATTGGACAAGGAGGACTATCTACTCGAGGAGATAGTAAATCAAAGCTTGCCAAAGCTGTTGAAATGGCTTATACAGAAGTTTATGGGAAACCTTGCAAAAAAATATTTTCTGGAGGTTCCGTTCCAATCATTGCAGAAATAGTAAAAGCAATAGATTGTAATGTTTTACTGATGGGATTAGGATTACCAGATGATAATATACATGCACCAAATGAACATTTTGGAAAAGATAGAATGAAAAAAGGTTTTCTTATTATTGAAAAGTCATTAGAGGGGTTAGCTTCACAAAAGTAATGATTAAAAAGCTTTTTTATAATGAGTCTATTTTTGGAAATAAAATAAGTATTTCTATTGTATTAGGGCCAATATTTTTATTATTTAGCCTATCTTTAACACTATTTGGGTATAATTTACCTAACATAGATTTATGGATAATTGTTGTAATGGGAATAGTTTTCTTATGGCAATTCCACAGAAAAGGGATGATGTTAATCCTTTTTAGTCTTTTATTATCTTCATTTATTAAACATATTGTTATTTCTTCAAACCATCTATGGCAGCTTGGGTTAGAGATGTCTGTTGCATTTGGTTTGTATATTACGTATATGGGGTTTGAGCAAATTTTTTCTGTTGTTTTAGCATTTGAAAAGAACAAAGAAAAATTAATTACAGACATGTCTCAAATAGAAGAAGAATTTTCAAAAGAAGAGGCAATGTACTTACAGAAAAATAGAAAATTGCAGGAGCTATTAGACAAAGTAAATATAGAAATTGAAGAAAAAGAAGGAAAGATATCTTCACTAAATAGTTTACTTTCTACAATAAAAAGTGATTACGAGCAGGACAAATTCGAAAGAAATGCATTAATTGAAGAGAATTTAGATAAAACAAGGCTTATAGAAAAACTAACAAATGAAAAACCAATAGTTTCTAATGAATATAAAAAAGACTACAAAGACTTATTAAATGAGCTTAATCAAGCAAGAATGAAAAAATTGCAGTCTCATTATATTAATGAAACACTTCTTCGCATGCTTCATAGAGCAAAAGAAGAAAATAATCCATCAGCTATAATTTCTTCTTTAAAAGAAAAAATATCTTTTTTAGAAAATAAAATTAAAGAAGTCGAAAATGCTAAACCAAGAGTTCAAGTAGTAGAGAAAACACCTGAGAAAAGCATTTCGAATAAAGATCAATTAATAAAAAAATATGAAAAGAAATTATCAGAATATAAGCAGCTGGAATTTGCATTTAAGCAATTAAAACAGCAGTTTATAGAGAAAGATGAAAAGCTACATGAAGTTAGAAAAATATCTTTCTCTCTCCAAGAAAAGCTTCTTTCAAAGGAAAGAGAAGAGCTTTTAGAAGAATATAGTCTTTCTAATGAAGAGGAAAATTTAATAAATCATATTATTTCATTAGAAAAAGAAATTCAAAATTTAGAAAAAGAAAATGAGAACTTAGAAAAAATAATTTTTTCATTAGATTCATAGAGAAAAGTTTCATTTCATTTTTCCACAAATCTTT
>CAYUWE010000033.1:0-8313 GCA_964448255.1 uncultured bacterium
CAATTTACTGTGGATCAGGCAAAAAACAAAATGAAACCTGGTTAAAAGCAACAATTAACATTGACAAGATTAAAGACCATATTGAAGAATACAAAGGTCACAAGTTTGTTAGGTTAAATATAAACATCAAAGACGAGGTTGATGAATATGGCAAGAATGTTTCTTTAAGTGTTGACAAGTGGCAACCAGAAGAACAACCAGTAAAGCAAGAACAACCAAAAGAAGAAAACGAAAGTGATTTACCATTTTGAATAAATTACTTTAAAAAAAGAGGTTGGTATGAAGTCAAATGATGAACTAAGCGAATTAATACAGGAATTATTAATATTAGGTTATACACTTCCAGAACTTGCTGAGAATTGGGGTGTGCATTTTACAACACTTACAAACAAATACAAGGTTATAAAAACCAAAAAGAAATACATAAATAATTTTGAAGTGATAAGTAAAGAAGAACCTTATTATGAAAATGAATGGATGTATGGCTTTATACCAACCTACACTTTTGAAGAACTAAGTAGAAATGAAAAGCAATTTTATTATAATAATTTAAAACAAAACAATTAATGGAATATAAAGATTTTTTAAAAAAGAAAGAAAAACAATTTATAGATAGTGGATTTGAAATTGATGAAAATAAATTAAATAAAAACTTATTTGATTTTCAAAAATATATAGTTAAAATAGCATTAAAAAAAGGTAGATTTTCAATATTTGCAGATTGTGGATTAGGGAAAACTTTAATGCAGTTAAGCTGGGCAAATGCTGTATATGAAAAAACTAATAAAAAAGTATTAATATTATGTCCTTTAGCAGTAGTTGAGCAAACTAAAAGAGAAGCTGAAAAGTTCAAAATAAATTTAAATAGCTTTGATATTCAAAATTTTGAGCAATTAAAAAATATTGATTGTTCAATTTATTCAGGTGTAGTTTTAGATGAAAGTTCTATTTTAAAAGGTAGAGATGGTAAATTAAGCAGACTTATAATTAATTCATTTATAAAAACACCATATAAATTATGCTGTACTGCTACGCCTTCACCGAATGATCATATGGAGCTTGGTCAACATAGTGAGTTTATAGGAGCTATGAGTTATTTAGAAATGTTAGCTATGTATTTTGTTCACGATGGAGGTGAAACTTCTAAATGGCGATTAAGAAAACACGCTAAAGATGATTTTTGGAAATATGTTTGTACTTGGTCTATTTCTTTAGATAATCCTTCTACTTTTGGATTTAATGGTGATGGTTTTAATTTACCACAAATAGAATATATAGAACATATTATACCAGTTGAAAATAATACTAATACTTTATTTAATGATGTTTCTGTAAGTGCAACTGATCTGCATAAAGATTTAAAAAGAAGTTTTAAAAAAAGAATTGAAAAAACTAAAAATTTAATTAATAATTCAAATGAACAATGGATTATTTGGACTTTAAAAAATGATGAAGCAAATGAACTTAATAAAGTAATTAAAAACTCTGTTAATGTTCAAGGTTCTGATAAGCCAGAAATTAAAGCTAAAAATTTAAATGGATTTGCTAAAAAAGAATTTCAAAACTTAATTACTAAAACATCAATAGCTTCATTTGGTATGAATTATCAACAATGTTATAATATGATATTTACATCTTATGATTTTAAATTTGAAGCATTTTATCAAGCAGTTAGAAGATGTTATAGATTTGGTCAAAAGAATAAAGTTAAAGTTCATTTATTAGTGCCTGAAAGTCAAATTAATGTAAGAAAATCAATTTTAGAAAAAGAAAATAAACATAAAACAATGATAAAAGAAATGGCTAATTATTCAGCAATTACTGATTATAAATTAAATAAAAGCAATGTAATGATTAAAAACAAAGAAATAAAAACAAATAATTATCATTTAATAAATGGTGATTGTGTTAAAGAAAGTAAAAAAATAGAAACTAATAAAGCTGATCTTATTATATTTTCTCCACCATTTGCAGAATTATATGTGTATTCAGATAAGCCTGAGGATATGGGCAATGTTAGTAATTATATTGAATTTGAAAAGCATTTTAAATATCTTATACCTGAATTAAAAAGAATATTAAAACCTGGAAGAATATGTGCAGTACATTGTATGGATTTACCTATACAAAAAGGTAAAGAAGGTTTTATTGGTTTAAGAGATTTTAGTGGTATGTTAATAAAATGGTTTACAGAAAATAATTTTATATATCACGCTAAAACTACAATATGGAAAAATCCAGTTACTGAAATGCAAAGAACTAAGGCTCTTGGATTATTACATAAAACAATAAAAAAAGATGCTACAATGTCAAGAGTAGGCATACCTGATTATATATTATTTTTTAGAAATGAAGGTGTAAATGAAACACCAATTACTCATCAAGACAAATATCCAAATGAATTAAATTATTTGCCTGTTGATTTATGGCAAAAATATGCATCTCCAGTTTGGATGGATGTTGATTATAAAAGAACTTTGCAATATAGAAGTGGTAGAGATGGCAATGATGAAAAGCATATTTGTCCTTTACAACTTGAAACAATAGAAAGAATAATACATTTATATTCAAATGAAAATGAAACTATTTTTAGTCCATTTGGTGGTATAGGTTCTGAGGGTTTTCAGGCTTTAAAAATGAATAGAAAAAGTATATCTATTGAATTAAAGGAAAGTTATTTTAAATTAAATGTGAATAATCATAAAAGTTGTATGCAAGAAAAAAATTCAATTTTAACTTTATTTTAATGAAATCAATAATAATTAATAACTACGATAGCACAGTTAAAAGAGGCTTAATAAATTCTGAAACAAGTAAAGAAGATTTTATAAATAAATTATTTGAAGAAATTGGAGAACTTGAAGAATATTATATATTAAATAATAAGTTAGATTTTGAAGAACTTGCAGACATTATATTAGTCTGTTTAAACTGTGCTTATCATTATAATATTGATATTGAAAAAGAATTAAAAAACAAAATACAAAAGAACTATAAAAGATTTTAAAACAAAACAATTAATGGAAGTATCAAATAATAGAAGAAAATACTCTAAAGAACTTGGTGACAAAGCTGAAATTAAATTTATTGAATTAATGAAGGATTATTTAAAAGAAAATAATTATCCTATAAACATTAAAAAAAGTAATGATTATCAAGATACAAGGCTACATATTGACTATTATATAAACAATAAAGGCTTTGATGTTAAAGCAAAAAGACACTTAGAAACTATATGGCTGGAGAAAAAAAATGTTAATGGTTTTGATGGTTGGCTATTAGGTAAAGCAGATTATATTGTATTTGATATTTTAGAATTAAATTCATTTTGTATTTTTAAAAGACAAGACTTATATAATCATATTAAAGATATTAGTGAATATACTACTAATAAATATGAACACAATAAAATATATACAAGATCAAAGTGGGGTAAAAAAGATGAATTGATTAAAGTTACATATAATGAAATTAAACATTTAGAGGTTTTTAAACTATCTTACAACAAACAAACAAAATTAGATTTATAAATGAAAGAACTACCTTATTTTAAATTCTATCCTAACCAATGGATTACTGGAACAATATCCTTTATGGAATTAGACCTACAAGGTGCTTATATTAGAGCTTGTTGCTACTATTGGTCAAAGAATTGTGAAGTGCCTTTAGAACAGCTTAAAATGATTATACCAAAGCACTATCAACAATTAATAGACTTAAACCTATTTAAAATTGTAGATGGTCAAATAAAGATTAAATTCTTAGACGAACAACATAGCCAATTCAAAACAAGAAGCAAGATAAATGCTGAGAATGGCAGTAAAGGTGGTAAAGCAAAAGCCAACAAATTAAAAGATAATTATTCAAATAATAATCTTCTGAAAGTAAGTGATGATGTTAAAAAGTTGCTTACCAATGATTGAAGAAGATAAAAAAGCATTAAAATATTTAATTGCCTATAAAGAAGGTAAGATCAAACAAGGTCTTGGAATTAATTTACCTACTTTAGATAAGCACTTTGTATTAAAAAAAGCAAGTTTTAATGTTCTACTTGGCTTGGATAATGTTGGCAAGACTTACTGGTTATTATGGTATTTAGTTTGTCAAGCTAAAATAAATAATAAGAAATCAATCATTTGGAGTGGTGAAAATAGAAGTGGTCAATTAAAAAGAGATATTATTCAAATGTGGCTTGGTCAAAAGTTTGATGAACTTAATAAAAATAAAATTGCATTTTACAATAAAGAAGTTAGCAAATATTTTAAGTTTATAGACAATGCAAAGATGTATAGCCACAGAGAATTGTTAAATATATTCTATGATACTGATGCAGATATTTGTGTAATTGATCCATATACTGGCTTGAACCATCCAAGAAACATTGCACAGTTTGAAAGGAATTATATGATTTGCAATGACATTAGAGAATTTTGCAATAAGAGTGGTAAAAGTATTTTTGTGTGTATTCATCCAATGACTGAAGCAGCAAGAAGAGTTTATCCAGCAGACCATATTTTAAATGGACATATTCAACCACCAAGAAAAGCAGATTGTGAAGGTGGTCAAGTCTATCCAAACAGATGTGATAATTTACTTGTAGCTCATAGATTAATTTCAAGTCCTAAGTTATGGATGCAGACTGAAATTTATGTGCTTAAAATAAAGGACAAAGAAACTGGTGGTGAACCAACTATGATTAATGAACCATTAAGATTTGATTATAATAATGGCATTGGTTTTACACTTGGTGGTATTAATCCTTTAACTGCAAAATTAGACAGTTTAGATGATGAATTAGATATATTTAATTAATGGATCAATTAAAAGCAATAGAATACAAAAACCAGTTTCACATTCTTGTGTTAAAAGCCAAAGAGCAAAGCAAGACAAAGAAGCAATTAGAAAGCCTTAGAATACTAACTGAAACACTTGAATACATTAATGAGCTACACAACTACACTGAAGCTGTTGAGTATGAAATAAGACAGCTTAAAGCACAAAACAGTAAGTTAATGTTAGACAATGCTATATTAAAAAAAGAGGTTAAAGAGTTAAAAGAATTTTTAAATGACTGAGGTGTATATATTAATATCATTAGGCTACATTATATGCTTTGTGTTTGGTGTATTAGCTGGAATGAAAATAAATGAATAATTTGGTAGGTGAGTGGTTATTAACATCATTAAATGAATAGTAAATTAGAAAGACTTAGCCAACTATTCAGCCAAATTTTAAAACAATAAATATGAATGCAAAACAAAAAGGCAATAGGTTTGAAAGACAAGTTGCCAAACAAATCAATAACAAATTTGAAAATGCTAACTGTAGAAGGACACCTTTAAGTGGTGGTATGTCTTTTAAAGGTGACATTTTATCAATTAATGACAACAGCATAATAAGTGAATTTAGTTGGGAATGTAAGAACCAAGAAAAGCTAAACATTTGGAAGGCACTTGAGCAGTCAAGAAATGATGCACCACAAAGAACAATGCCTGTTGTTGTATTTACCAAGAACTTTGAAAGAGAATATATAGCATTGGAATTTGAAGATTTTTTAAACATATTAAAAGAACTGGAGGACTTAAGAAATGCTTAGAGTAGGTTCAGATTTTTCAGGTGTAGGTGCTTTTGATCAAGCACTAAGAAGATTAAATATAAAGCATAAAACAATATTTGCTTGTGATTTAGATAAGTATGCAAGACAAACCTACATTGAAAACTATGGTGAACCACAATACTTTCCTGAAGATGTTTATAAAAGAGATATACCAAAAGAAAGCTTAGATATTTATATGACATCACCACCTTGTCAAGCATTTAGTTTAGCTGGTAAAAGAAAAGGTGAAGAAGATAAAAGAGGTATTTTGTTTTATAATTCACACCAGTTTATTAAAATTAATAAGCCAAGATATTTCATATTTGAGAATGTTAAAGGTTTACTTAGTGATGATAAAGGCAGAACTTTTCAAAGGTGGTTAGATTATTTAGGCAAGTCAATTAATGGTAATCCTATTTTATTTACTCATCCTGAAAGTGTTAACTATCATATTTATTTTAAAGTATTAAACAGCAAAGATTTTGGTGTGCCACAAAATAGAGAAAGAGTATTTATAATAGGTATTAGAGATGATGAAGATAACTACTTTAGATTTCCAAAAGCAGAACATTTAAAGTTTGAATTAAAAGATGTATTGCAAGATGATGTAGATGATAAATATTATTTAAGTGAACATAAAATAAATTATTTAATAAAAAATCAAAAATGGTCTAAACCTTTTACGGATATACAAAATAAAAAAACTTCTAATACAATTGTTGCATCATATTATAAACAAGGTACTGATATGGAATACATTAAAACACATTCTTTATATCCAAAATCAAGTAAAACTGGCAAAGGTAGTACAGGTCACTTAACTAAAGAAGATGGCACAAGCTATTGTGTAGATACTGGAAATAGTCAAGCAGTTGAATTTAAAGAAAATTATAAATGTATTTCTTACACAAGAAATGAAAAAGGAAAAGTTATAAAAAGAAGTTTTAAGAATATCTGTAATACAATTCATAGAGCTACTGGTAGTGGTGGTAATACAGATCAATTCATATATGCTAATAAAATAAGAAGATTAACACCAAGAGAATGCTTTAGGTTACAAGACTTTCCTGAAACATTTACCTGGTCTTGTTCAGACAGTCAAGCATATAAACAAGCTGGAAATAGCATCACAGTTGGTGTATTAGCCAAAATAATTAATAAATTAAAATTATGAATGAAGTGTTAAACAAAATAGCAACCATTATTGAACAATACAATGAAACAAGTATAATGGATGGCAAGACATTAAACAAGCAACTTAAAGAACTTACAGCCAGTCTGTATTACATAGAAACAATAAGAACAAAAGCACACCAAGATTATGAAGCAGTTATACACAACAAAGTAGCAGAAGGCTTTAGTGTAGCAAGAGCAACCAATGAAGCAAATGTTGAAGTGCCAAATTTATATATGCTTAGAAAATTGACAAGTGCTGGATATAGAGTATGTGATGCAATGAGAACCAACATAAGCTTCTTGAAAAGTGAAATACATAATGTAGAAAAAAATTATTAATTTTGTTTAATGTTGCCAGTACAGATCAATACACTTAGAAATTATATTGAAAATATTGGCAAACATTACAATGTACCTTACTTAGATGATTATGTTCAAGAGGTATTTTTGGCATTGTTTGAAAAAGGTGATGATTTTATACTTGAGCTACAAGCAAATGATAAGCTGAAAGCATACATTTATAAAGTGTCAATATATCAATTGCTAAGTGTTAACAGTCCTTATTATAGGACTTACATACTTCCTAATTCATTTAATAGTTTAAATGGCTTAGAAACATACAAGAATGAATGCTTTAAAGAAGAAAAGCTGCAAGACCTGGTAAATAGTTTAGATGGAATTGATAAGATACTATTGCAACAATTAATAGAATGTAGAGGTATAAGAACAATATTTGCTAAAAAGAGTAAGATACATTATACATCACTATTGAAAATGATAGATAGATTAAATAAAAAAATAAAAGAAAACTGGCAAATAAATGAATTTTATGGATGAATTTATTATTATATTTGTGATTATAAGCATATCAACAACTTTTGTTGATTACTTTGTTCCTATGGTTAAATGGTTAGATTTTAAACCATTCAACTGTTCTTTCTGCTTATCTTTTTGGATAAGTCTTTTTTCATATGTTTTGTTTGATGGAGTGGCTGTAATGGTCACTCCTTTATTATTAAGAATTATTGAAAGACGTTTATTATGACTATTGAAGAAATTATATTAACTTATAAAGAGATTAAAGCGTTGCCGTCTAAATGTCATTTAAACTGGCTTAAAGACAACTTTAATCCTATCCTAAAGCAAATGGATAACAACCTAAATATTAACTGGGCGTGTAGTAACTGTATGAGAAACTATATGAATATGCTAATAGGTTGGTACGATAGGCAACAAGTAGAACTTAAAAAACAAGAAGCTATAAAGAAAGCTGAACAAATAAAACCTAAACCTAAAAAGAAAAGAAGTGCCAAAAAACAAGCTAAAAGATAAGATTATTTATGGCTATTATATTGATGAGGATGGCTTATATTTCAAAAGCGAAAAGAATGGTGAGATACTTGAATGCTTTGATATTAATGGTGTGGCTGATATTAGCACTGATTTTGTTGGATTGAACTTATTACATTTATGTTATATACCTATTGATGATGATGAACTGGATGAACAATTTTGATGAAGAAATAATGAAAAGAAGATTA
>CAYUWE010000034.1:0-8214 GCA_964448255.1 uncultured bacterium
ATAAGAGATATATTTTGTAGAAGAGACGTTTGCAACTTTTAGGAATTGATATGACAACTGAACCTCCAAAAGATACATTGACACTTTATGTAATATATGATGGTAGGGCGAGGGAAGCTTCTTTAGCTCAATATCGAAAAAAGCTTGAAGAAGATGATACTAAATTTTCTACATGCCTTGATGAAATAAGAGATAAAGAAATATCTAAAATACATGCAGTATTTCAAAGAAGAAAGATAAACATTTCATTCTTTGAAAATGAAACACCTATTACCCGTAATTTTGAAAACTGTGAAAGAGATGAGTTCTATACAATATTACAGAAAGTACGAGGAGTATTTTTTCTATTTTCATTGCAAGAAGCTGATGAAAAAGAGTTTTGTAGGTGCGATATCGACACACCTCCTCCATATGGAAGATTTAGAGAAGTAAAATCAAGGTATGATATTGAACAGTGTTTTGCAGCACTTCCAAGAGGAAATAATAACAACACAATTGAAAGGTTTGTATTAGAGATATTTAAAAATACTATAAACTTAGAAGTTGAATATAGTGCTACAGGGAAAGTTTTATTACAATTTACTAATTGTAATGATGATGTATATAAAATCTTATCAAATAAAATATATTATTTTGTTCTCGAAAAGCTCTATGGCATAAATGCTGAATTTGATGATCAAATAAAAAAAAGAGAAGAAAAATCACAGAGACTAAGAGAACTCCGGCAACAACAAAAGAAACGTTGCACATTATTATAATGTTTTTTAATAGAATTTAATTTCTAATTATCCCATCATATTTTGTTTTTTAATTTCAATTGAGTGGTGTTATGCATTGCCAGGTTTATCGAAAAACAACCCAAACAGATGATGTTGGGCAGATAGATAGATATAGAGCTCATTGGGCTTCTTTTAGAGAATACGGAAGAGAGCAAAATGTATCTAAAGTTACAACAGTTTTTCAAGAAAATTTTGCAACTATTGCTCAAGAATTTTCACAGGATGAAAAAGTAATAGGATCAGATTCTATTTCATTTTGTAATAGTAATAAATGGGCATCTAAGAAGTCTTTTCGGAAAATACTTAAAATGGTCAAAAATTTTAAGTTGGAAGATGCCCAAGAGCCGTGTTTATGTAATATTACTATGATTGAAGCAGTAAAAGTAGAAAACGAACAAAATGTTGATGCTTGTTTTGCAATTCTTCCAGATATAGATGAAATGAGAAAAAATCGTGACCTTGTTATGAAAGTATCATTAGAGGTGTTTGAGAATAGAATAATAGTAACAATGAAGTATACTAGAACTGGAGAAGTACCATTAGTATTTGCTAATTGTAATATTGTGGTTTATAGAAAAGTACTAGAAAAAGTATATGCTTTTACTTTGAAGGCTTTTTACAATGAAGATGCAGAAGTAATTAAGCCTATATTCGCAGATGCAGTGCATCAAGAAGAAACTGCATCTCAAAAATCTGAAACACCAGAGCCTGTTTGCGCAGCTATTGAGAAGCAAGAGGAGACTTTAGCTCAAAAATCTGAAACGCATTTAAAAGAAGATCAAAGTCTTGATAGAGGATCTGATGTGGAAATTGAAAGATCTTCTACTACAGTACATGGAGAAAAAGATAAAAAAGCAGTTTGTAATGATGATGAAAGACTATTAACTCTAGTAGAAAAAGAAACTCAAACACCAAGAGATGCCGAAGAAACAGAAGATGTAAATGCTCCTCCACCGGATGAAGAATCAGAAGTAGCTTCTGAATGTGCTAGTGGTGCTCAAACTCGTAGAGAAGATATAGTAGAAGAAGGAAAAGATAATGAGAGCCTGGGGTCAGAACAACAACAACAAATATTAGCAATACCGCCTGTAAAATTTGATAAGCGGACTAAAACAGGCGAATATAGATCTAGTGCTTGTTCAATTTTATAGATTATCCACGATCAGCTATTTTAGCTTCCATGAATTTCTCGATCACATATTTTAGCTTTCATGAATTTAGTAAAAAAGAGATGTACATATTTTCTTAAGAGATCTTTATCTTTGTTTCTAAAGGAATCATGTTTTCCAGGGTACATATAACAGTGGCATCTATCTGTCCAACATGTATTTTCGGGTTGTTCATCTTTAGTTATTGCTTCAACTAAAGATGCTTTTGGAAATATCATATCATCGGCAGTAGAATTAATAGCTAGCTTTTTATCTTGAGGTATTTTTTCCCATGCTCTTGTTACATCACCTTCCCAATCAATTTTACATAGTAGATGGTGTAATGATCTTTCTATCCAATGAAAATTTGTATCTAGATATTTTGCATTTAAACGTCCAAATTGTTTTGAAAAAACAACAGTTGTAAGACCAAGGGTAGATGAAATCATTAGTAGAGACTTAATAAATAAAACTTGTGGTATTCCAATGAAGTTTTTAAAACCATTTTTACCCTTAAGATGAGAAAAATTATATAACATAGATAGTAAAAGAATAACTGGTGAAAAAGTCATTTCAAAAGGAGATGAAAAAAAATCTGCTAATAGAGCTAAATATGCTTCTTTCTTCGATATAGGGTTATTGTTTCTTAATTTTTCCCATAACCCTTGAGATATACGGAATGCAGCTTGTGGTATATTAGAAAAAGTATTATGGGCAATTAAATGAATGCCTGGATATTTTTCTGCAACATTACATGCAACTGAACCGCCAATAGAAATCCCTTCTATTAATACATCTTCTTCTGACACACCATCTTTTCTAAGAACATGTTGTACTGCAGCATCACCATCTTTTACTAAATCTTCAAATGACAATAATGAATCATCTTGTTCTTCAGCTATTCTATAGTTAAATATAAGGAAATTTGGGGGAGATAGATGTTTGGATATAAATGATTTTCTTAATTTATCTATATGATGCATGGCACCGCTACTTTGCCAAAGACTGCAATTAGTTAAACAAATTATAACCCATTTATTTGTAGTATGAGGTGGTTTGTTTGTTATTTCAATAGCTTCTAAATCAAAATAGTCCTCAGTAGTAAGGGCAACTTCTGTAATATCTATAGGAATTCTAAATAATTCATCTTTTGGGGCGGCTGTATGTTCATAAGCGTTGTCATTGAGTATGTTTTCTAATAGTCCTTTTAATTTTGCATTAAGTGTTGATAAATGCCAGGATCTGTCGTGACGATAATATATATTTACAACTGCGGATTTAAGATCTCTTTCCACTTGAGAATGTGCGATAGGCATTATAATGAAACCAACTAATCTTTTTAATTTTCTTAAAAATACGTTTAGAGTTTTTCTAGTAGTGCTTTGTGGAAGCAATGGAGCTTCACAATCTCTCTCTTGTGGTTTATATGCCCTTACATTAATTGCAGGACTGAGTGGCAGGGTAATTGTAAATGGTAATCTCATATATTTTATTCAAATTTACTTTCTAAAAATTTAACAAATTTTGTCCATTTAAAAGGTTTTTCTAAAACACGATCAAATAGAGCTTTATCTTCTTCTGATAAACTAACACCTCCAGAAACCAAAATGATTATTGGTCTTGGATTGATTTTCTTTTCTTTTTCCCATTTTCGTAATATTTTCGCTGCTTCAATCCCATCTATTCGTGGTGTTTGTAATTCTTCAGCTTCTTTTGATAGTGGCATGTCGTTATCTAATAATAATACTGGAGGGTGTGTCGGAGTTTCTTCACCAGTGTAATAATGTTGTAATTCTTTAATGGCTTCATGTCCATTTTCAACAAATTTTGCATCATGTTTCTTTGCTTCTTTTTTCTTTTTATTTGCATATGCCATTCTGATTACTGGCATATCATCAGCAAATATCATGGTTAATTTTGGAAGTAATTTAAATCTTTTATCAAGTGCTAATTCATCTTTTGAAACAAGATCCATCTTTGCTTCTTCTAAATGCATCGTAAATTCTATGCAGCAACCTTGAGTTTGATGTGGATTTTGTAATTGAAAACGAAGTTCAGGAGTATCTATTAATTTAAAAGTACCTTGCATTAGACTTACAAGGTGAGCACATGCAGAAAGTCCAACTCCAAATCCTTTTTCTCCTTGTGAATCAATGCCAAAGCGTTGACCAAATTTTTCTTTTTGCTCGGATGGTATACCTTTTCCTGTATCTACAACAATAAATCTATAACATGATGGTTTTATTGCATCTTTTGTTACAAAGATTTTTATTTCGCCACCATCTAAGGTATATTTAAAAGAATTTGTAAGAAGATTTTTTATAATTCTCCCTAATTTGCCTACATCACCATATAAAAGTTCAGGAACATCTGTATCTATATGAAAAGAATAACTTATCTTTTTATCTTGTTTTTGAACACTTCTTCTAGCAACTTCAAAAGCATTAGTTAATTCTTTACCTAAATGGAAGTTAGTTTTATGAAGAGTTAATTCTCCTTTTTCAAGGTCCAAATTGTCTTCTAAAAAATGTGCACTAGATCTAATGCATGTAATAGCTGAGGGTATGTCTGGTGTGTCTTGTTCTAAGAAACATAAATCGGCGTTTAATTCATTTTTGATATCATGGATAATTGATAGAAAAAATTGTTTTAACTGTTGAAATTTTTCATCAGATTCAGTTTTTGCTAATTCTAATTGTTGATTTATCACTTGAAGAGATCTATTTAATGCTTCTAATCTCGATACTTTTTCAATTTTTCTTGAGGCTACATGTTTTTCTAGAGTTATTCTTTTTGGCCTAGAATCACCATCTGTTTCATCTAGTAGTCTTTTCCTTTTTCTTAACTGTTCTACATCTACAACGTCAATAGGAGATGATGCCTCGTCACGTAAAACTACATGTGTAGTAGTAGGTTGAGCTGCTGCTGAAGCAGGCACAAAACTATCAGATGAAACTTGAGCGGCTGGAGTTCCAAAAACAGGAAATGGAGCAAATGGCCAAGTTCCTTGAGAAATGAATCCATAAGGCCCTTGGAATAAAGGAGATGCGGGCATAGCGCCTGTAGTTACTGGAAATAATGGAGATACCGGGATTGGTATTGAAGTTTGAGGTGGTCTTGGAGGAGAACCGGTAGATGATGGTACAGACATATTATAATTCCTTGTTTTATCTAATTATTATTGTTATTAAGTGCAACTATTATCCTATAAAATCGAATAAATGTAAATAATTTCTTACTATCTTTAAACAAAAGGGTTTAAAGTTGAAAAAAGGAATATAAATAAAAGTATTTGCTATATAATTTTTTATTCATATATAGAGAAAATGAAAACGTGTATTAAAAATACTATATATGAAATATTTTAATTCCATAATATTAATTCTTTCTTTGTTCTCTATTTCTCATCTTTATTCTGTTGGTTCTGAAGAGGATTTAGCAGCTCTTAGCCGGTCAGATAATTTACCGCCGGAATCTCTTGAAGGGGCTTCCGATACTTATTTTGAAGGGTATATTCAGGCTCTTATAGATGTGCATTACTATGAGTTTCAAGTAGTTGTGATAGTAAAAGATAGAGATGTATGGCTATCTAATTTGCCTAAAAGCAAGCTAATAGCTAGTAGTATTATTTCATTTGTAAAAGATGTTCCAGGGGTAAAAAGTGTAAAGGTATTAGAAGAGGTGCCTGAAAAAGATGTATCGAAAATGGAGAAATATGCACTAAAACCTCATGTTAGTGGAATATGGTTCCCTCAATCTACAGAGTTATTTCAACCTATAGTAGCTAATCCCAGGCAAGTGACATATTCCGCTGGATATAGAATAGGAGATGTGGTTGTTGGAACAAGAGCTATTGCTGTTTCATTTGGTGATGATTTCCCCATCTTTAGGTGGTTAAATGTCTTTTGGAGAGGGGATTTGCAAATAGGAATAGAAGCGTGTGTTTGGTCCGTTTTTAATATCGATAAACATGGGCCAAATTATAATGGAGGAACAGAACTGGTTAATTCTGATTATTATGTTGGAATACCGATATCTTATGCGTTGAATAATTGGTCATTTCGTTTTTGTATCTATCATTTATCTTCTCATTTAGGAGATGAGTTTTTAGTTAACCACCCAGCATATGTTACTAATGTGACAAATAAACCTAATAAACCTGTTAGGCTTAATCCAAGTTTTGAAGCTATAGATTTTTATATGTCATATCAGCCAAATGATATATTTAGATTTGTATTAGGTCCTGGAATATTTTTACATAGTGATAGGCAATTTCCTATGAAGACTTTTTATATAAATTATGGTGCTGAAGCAAGGTTTTTGGGCCTTAAAATGTATTACCATAGGCTTTATGGAACATTTTTCGCAGGGGTATTTTTTAGAAGCTGTCAGTATTTACATTGGGATTATGACGGTACATACGTATTAGGATATGAATGGAGTAAACTGCAAGGTATTGGAAGAAAAATTAGAGTCTTTATAGAAGGGCATAATGGATTTTCCCTAGAAGGGCAGTTTATGAAAGATCGTACTTCTTATCTAAGCATAAGTATGTCATATGGATTTTAATCTGAGACTATAGCAAAACCATCTTTATATATTGGGCCATCTTTTCCAATTTTTAGTTTATTTGTGAAAAACTCTTTATAAATTTTAAGGCCTTGTTTTGCATTTTCTATTGCATAAAAACAATTGCTAACCCATTCAGATCCTTCTATGGTTCCTGTTTGCAAGTTACATTGAAAGCGAGAAGATATTTTATCCCTCCAATATTTTGGATTGCCAAAAAGCATTACTGGATAAGGGGGGGATGATCCTACTTTTCTTCTAACTTCTTCTAGTGTATATTCAAAATCCATTCCGATTCCACCCATGAAAAATATTGGAAAGTCTAAATGAAATTCAGCTTGTCTTTCAACTAATTGATCTAATCGGTATGTCATTTTTGCTTCTACATGGGGGTTTTGCTGTTGCTCGTTTATTACTTTGTTTTTTTTGGTTCGAAAATCAACGATATTTGCACAAGATAGTATATTTAATTTCTTTGCTACTCTATTACCCACTTCCATTACTCCAGGCCCTCCTCCTGTAACAAGAGCAAGGGATGTACCTTTATGTAAAAGAGGATGATTCACTTCTTCTTTTAGTTTGATAATACCGATTAAAAGCTTTTCTAATTCTGATTCATAATTCCCTTCGATTAAATTCGAGCCGTAAACACCAAAAGTTGTAGCCACTCTAAATTCTTCTACAAGAGGTACAGGAACAAACATTCCAGCTTCTCTATTTTCTTTGACTACATATTTTAGTAATTGATTACTTGTTTTATCTACCCAATATGTTGGTATAGCAAATTTTGCTAGATCAAGTAAAAACGCTCTATCTTCGAAGGAAAAGTAATCTCCTCCAGAGCGAGAAGGATGTTGGAAATATATTCCTTTTAAGCAGTGTTGCACAGAATTTTCAAGTAATAGACGTTTTAAAAAATTAGAAGGGAAATACCTTAAAAATAAAACTCCTTGTGAAGTTATTAAATTTTTCTCTATAGCTTTTAGAAATGGATATGAAGGTAGCTGCAGTAGATATTGATTTATCAAATGCATTTGTTCTTCTGGATTGTCCATCCCTGGAAGCTTAAATTTTGAAACATCACGCATTATCCAGTCTTTACTTTTTAAATTAGCCATCTGATCGCCTTTAACAATAAAAACTGCTGCTTCATTATCTTTTGGATTAGGCGCTGTTTCAAAAGCTTTAAAGATATTTTCGCTATTTTCTAATTGTGCTTGCAGCTGATCTCTATCAGAAAAGAAAACATATTCTCTATGTGGTTCTAGAGTGTAAAATTCTAATGGAATATATGCTAGTTTTTCTTTGTTATCACCAAATAGTTCATATACATCACCTGAAGCTGTAGTTTCAGGTTCTAATACATCAGCGCTAGTATGAAAAACTCCTTTTGGCAATCTTTTTGTTATTACTCTTGCAAAAACTGTTCTTATATGAAGAGGTGTAGTTTGTACTAATATTAACTTGTTCTTAGTAACAATAGGATCTTTTGTGTGATCAAAGTATTGATGTAACCTTAATATTTCTCGTGTTGAAAATTTGTTGTAATGAAGCATTTTTTCAATAGAAAATAGAAAATCATTAAAATAACTTTCAAAAAAAACTTGCCCTTGTTTTATTGGGATAAATGCAACAGTATGTCCATCAATTTGTTCTAAGTTAAAATCTTTTTGGTTTATATTTTTGCCAAAGGATAACAAAATTTTATCATGCCTATC
>CAYUWE010000035.1:0-8208 GCA_964448255.1 uncultured bacterium
GATTTAAGAAAACGTTAAGAAAAAACTATAAAAAATTTTTTGAGAAAAAAAAGAAGTAGATCTTTCAAGAAATAATTGCATTTCTTTTGAATTCTTGTTATGCCTTTTGATCCTGTAATGTAATAAATGCTCTAATGAATAAATTTCTAAAAATTCTTTTTTCTTTGTTTTTTGCATGCAAGCTTTATGGAAATGATGCTTTAGAGCTAGAAGAGATTAGTATTTTTAGAGATTTAGAAATTGTTAAAAACGTAGACAAACAAATCAATGACCATTTGCCATTAGTACTTAATCATCTTTTGCAGGGTGGATATTTTGCTATGCCTTCAGCGCGTATGCCTGAAACGGGTCTTACTTGCGTAGGATATAGTTACCTTCCTCCTTACCGCGTTATAAGCGGAGCTTTTCAATATTTCTCTCATGTTGAATTAAGTGCAAATTATTGGATTTATCATAATATCCCAGAATATAATTTTGGGCATTTAGGCTTTGGAGATGATGCTGATAGAGCAGCAAATATCAAGGTAGCTTTATTAAAAAAAACTGATGGTATCCCTTTTTTGCCAGAAATTGCATTTGGAATAAATGATTTTATTGGGACAAAGAGGTTTCATTCATATTACTTTGTAACTACGCAAGAATTTTTGGATTATAATTTAGAATTAACTGTTGGTTGGGCTTCAGGCCGTATAAAAGGTTTTTTTGGTGGTATCGCTTGGTTCCCTTTGCGGCATAGCAATTGGTTTTTTAGAAATCTTGCAATTATGGCTGAATATGATGCTACAAATTATAGAAATCATAAATATGAACATTATGCAGGACGTTCGCAAAAGGTACCTATAAACATAGGTGCTCATATTTCATTATTTTATGATGTTATAAATATTTCTGTAAGCAGTTTAAGAGGAGAAGAAGTAGCTGTATCAGGAGGGTTATACTATAATTTTGGTCAAACAAAAGGGTTATTTCCAAAATTTGGCAATCCCCTACCATATACATCTCCTATCATAAATGAGCCATTAGGTAAAAGGAGGACGGAGCAAGAATTAGCAAGAGAATTAGCTTTTGCATTTCATGATCAGGGTTTTGCTCTAAGTTTAGCTATGCTAACAACCAATCCTTTAAAACAAAAAGTATTACGTTTACGAGTAATAAACATTCAATACCCACAAGAAGAGCAAGTTAGAAAAAGGATACAGCATGTTATTGCAGGGATATTGCCTTCAGATGTTCATTCTGTCGAAGTTGTTGTTGAATCAGAGGGTGTTTTGCTACAAGAATATTGTTATACTCAAGAAGAATTAAAAAAATATTCTAAAGGTGAAATCGGTACTTATGAAATAAGCATAATTTCGCCAATGAAAGAGGTAAAATCTGATCCTGGGAAATATGATTCTAGTATAATTTATAAAAGGACAAAAAAAGTATGGAGTATAATTTTACGTCCTAATTTCCAAACTTATTTTGGAAGTTCCCAAGGAAAATTGAAATATGATGTAGGAGTGATTTTTGGTGCTCAAGGATATTTATTTAATAATACTTATTACTTTTTATTGATGGACTATATTGCTAAAGCTAACTCAAAAGTAATAAAAGACAGTGATTTTTATAATCCTTCTCAATTATTAAATGTACAATCAGATTATGTACGATATGTTCAGACAAATTCTTTTCATGTTGATGCAGCATTTTTGCAGCAGAATTGGAATATTGGGAAAGGATGGTTTGCAAAAGTATCTTTAGGTTATTTTGAAGTAAATTATGCAGGTCTTGGCCTAGAAGCTCTATATTACCCTGTAAATTCATGTTGGGCGATTGGATTTGAATTTGCTCCTCTTATTAAAAGAAAATATACCGGGCTTGGCTTTACCGACGAGGTAAGAAAATTTCATGGGTCAGAAGCAGAATATGTAAAATTTTTTGGTCTTCAATATTTCGTAGATTTTTATTATCAATTTAAACCTTTAGATTTAGATTTTAGAATAAGTATTGGACAGTTTTTAGCACGTGATAAAGGTGCTAAGTTTGAAATGGCAAAATGGTTTAAAAGTAGGTTGAAGGTTGGTGTTTGGTATACTGTTACAAATGCCAAAGACAGGGTCAATGGGGATATTTATTTCGACAAAGGATTTTTCTTTTCAATACCTTTAGACATTTTTTTAAGTAAAAGCAGCAAATCCGACTTTTTCTATAGTATGTCTGCATGGCTTCGAGATGCTGGAGTTAGAGTAGGTACAGGCAAGGATTTATATCCAATAATTTTTGATGATAGGCAAGAAAATTGGTAAAATTGATTTTGTTTTAAATTAATGATTTTTTCTTGCCATCGACTAAATACTTATGGCACTCTTAACTATTATTATATTTAGGAAGAGGTTATTTTGTGGAACAGGAATATACAACATTTTCAGATAAGCAAGAAAAAATTCTTCAGAGATTTGTAACAAATACTTCTGGGGATATATTTGCGCTTAAAAATTTACCTGAAGTAATAAAAGGAGCTCTTTTTTCAAAATATTCTAGATCTAGCATGGGTCTTAGGTCTTTATTATTAAAAGAATTTATTGAGAATGAAGAAACAGCATTTGAGCAAATAGCAGCTTGCAATACTGATGACTATCAGGCAGATGAACAAACCATAGCTATTAAGAAAGCTCAAAATTTTTACGATCGTATTTTAGATGGTTTTGGTGATGATTCAATTGGAGAGTTAGGGGGAGCTCATTTAGCCATTGAAAATATTTCTATGATAGCTGCTAAGGCGATAGAGGATAAAAGAATAGGAGGATCTCCTTTAGAAAAATCAACAAGATACATTTACTTTGATCAAAAAGTAAACGGACAATATTTATTTTATAAAGAACCAATTCTAATGACATCAGCTTATAGAGATATTTATTTAGACACTTGTACTATGTTGTTTGAGACATATACAAACCTTATTCCAAAGTTAACCTCCTTAATAGAAAAAAAATTCCCGCAAGAACATCATATTTCAAAAATGGCATATACTGCAGCTTTAAGAGCAAAAGTATTAGATTGTTTAAGGGGGCTTCTTCCTGCAAGTGCTCTAACAAACATAGGGGTATTTGGTAATGGAAGGTTTTTTGAAGGATTAATTCAAAAATTAAGCGTAAATAATTTAGCGGAATTGCAAGATATCGGTAAAAACATATACCAAGAGTTATCAAAAATTATTCCTTCATTTATTAGAAGGACGGATCCATCAAGTAAGTATCAACAATCGTATGTGCAATTTATTGAGCAAATGAACAGTGACTTAAAATTATTGGCAGAAACACATACAAAGCAAATAAAAAAAGAAAAAGAAAGTGGTGTTAATCTTATTCATTATGATCCTGATTGCTTAGCTAAAATTGCTGGAGGATTATTATTTGATGAATCAGGAGCATCTCTAGCAGATTTACAAGCCTATTGCCGCACATTACCAGAAGAAGAATTAGCAAGAATATTAGATGCTGCGTGTTTATCTAGAGAAAATCGTAGGCATAAATCGCCAAGAGCATTAGAACAAGCCAACTTTACTTTTGAAATTACTGCTGATTTTGGAATCTATAGAGATTTACAAAGGCATCGTATGTTAACGCAAGGAAGGCAACTATTAACATGTAATTATGGGTATTTTATGCCATCAGAGCTAATAGATACTGATATGGAAGAAGAATATGTTTCGGCAATGGACAAAGCAAAAAAAGCTTACGACATGATTGCATCTGAATTACCAGAAGAAGCACAATATATTGTTCCTATGGCATATAATTTACAGTGGTATTTTCATATTAATTTAAGATCTTTGCAATGGCTATGTGAGCTCCGTTCTTCTCCAGCTGGCCATCCTAATTACAGGTATATAGCTCAAGAAATGGTTAATAAAGTTTGCGAAGCTGTTCCTCAATTGGAAAGATTTTTTAAATTTGTAGATTTTGATGGTTATGAATTAGGAAGAATGGGTCAAGAAGTGAGAAGATTAGCAAAAATGCAGAGATTGGGTAACAATGGATGATGAAAATAAATCTCCAGGAAGTGTTGTCGGAGGTATTTTATTAATAGCTGGAAGTTGTATAGGTGCGGGCATGCTTGCACTTCCTATTTTAACAGGGCTTAGCGGCTTTTTCCCTTCAATCGTTTTATATCTTGTTGCGTGGGCGTTTATGACCTTTACTGGGTTGTTACTCATAGAGATAAATGGATGGTTTTATGAAAGAGTAAATATCGTTTCAATGACTCAAAAGGCATTTGGAAATATTGGCGCTATCCTTAGTTGGGTTTTATATTTATTTTTATTTTATTCATTACTGGTTGGATATATTGCTGTAAGTGGGACTATTGTATCTTCTTTTCTATATCAAACCTTTTCTATTGTTTTTGAGCCATATTTTGCTAGCTTAACTTTTGTTATTATTTTTGGAATATTTGTATATTTTGGAACAAAACCAGTAGACATATTTAATCGCTTGCTAATGATATGCTTGATAGTTTGTTATTGTGGGATGATTCTACTTGGAATAGACAAAGTTCAGACAAAGCTTTTGACATATGTAGATTTAAAATATGCTGTTTTACCATTATCAGTTTTAGTCATTTCATTTGGTTTTCATAATATGATTCCTTCTTTAACAGCATATATGAAGGGAGATCTTCGCCGCATGCGGATAACTATTATTGGGGGGAGTTTTGCTGCATTAGTAATTTATTTAATCTGGAATACTTTAATTTTAGGTACTATCCCATGCCAAGGAACAAATGGTCTTTGGGATAGTTATATTCATGGGAAAGAAGCAACGCAGGTATTATATAAATTTTTAGGAATAGGATGGGCAACAAATTTTGCTCAAGGATTTGCCTTTTTTGCTGTTATTACATCTTTTTTAGCGCAATCGTTAGGCCTAATGCATTTTATTGCAGATGGGCTGAAGTTAATGCCTCAAAAAGCAAATAAATGGTGGCTTTGTATAGTAACATTGATTCCTCCAATGATTTTTTCTTTTCTCTATCCGGAGATATTTTATAAAGCATTAAGCTTTGCAGGTGGCTTTTGTGCTGTTATACTTTTTGGGATATTTCCTGTATTAATGGTGTGGATAGGTAGGTATAAGAAAAAAATGATAACTTCATATCATGTATTTGGAGGTAGATTTTTTCTTATAATTGCATTACTTTTTGCTCTTTTCATAGTCTATAGAGAAGTAATTAGCTGGGTATCTTTTGGAGGATAATTAATGCTTCATACAAATCGTTTTTTAGGTGGCATATTATTGATTGCAGGAACTTCTGTAGGTGCAGGGATGTTAGCTATTCCTGTTATTTCTTGCTTTTGTGGGTTTTATCCTTCATTTATTGTGATGTCTCTTTGTTATTTATTTATGTTGCTTACCGCGTTTTTATTTTTGGAGGTAAATCTATTTTTTCCAGGTGAAGTAAACATGGTAACTATGGCTACAAAAACACTTGGCCAGTTTGGGAAGGTATTAAGTTGGGTAGCATATCTTTTATTACTATATTTTTTAACATCAGCATATATTTCAGGAAGCAGCCCTATATTTAGACATATTTTATCAGTTATATTTAATATTGATATGCCCTCATGGGTAGGGCCTTTGCCATTACTAATAATTTTTGGGATTTTTATTTATTTGGGGACAAAACCTGTAGATTATGTCAATAGAATTTTGATGACAGGGTTAATTTTTGGATATGTAATGCTTGTATTTTTTGTTCCTGAACATGTTTCTATGTCATTCATTAGTCATTTCGATATGAAACCAGTGCTTTTATGTATTTCTGTAATGATCACTTCATTTGGTTATCATATAATTATTCCTAGCTTAACCTCATATATGAGGCATAACGTAAAAAAACTTCGATTAATGATATTTATTGGAAGCACTATTCCTTTTATTATCTATGGGATTTGGCAATTTTTGATTTTAGGGTCTGTTCCGTTATATGGGGAAGATGGCCTTATTAATGCTTGGCGACAAGGAATTCCTGCTACTATTCCATTAATGAAGGTATTACAGAATAGATGGGTTGCTATAGGGGCACAATTATTTTCTTTTTTTGCTATAATAACCTCATTTCTAGGTGTGTCATTAAGTCTTTCAGATTTTTTAAGGGACGGATTAAAAATAAAAAATACAAGTGGAGGAAGACTTCTAGCTTGTTTATTAACATTTATTCCCCCATTAATTTTTGTATATTCATATCAAAAGGCATTTTTCTTAGGTCTTCAATACGCAGGAGTATTTGTAGCAATATTGTTAGCTATGCTGCCAGCATTAATGGTATGGGTACTTCCAAAAAAAGAAGGTTTTTTTCACAGTTTTTTTGGAAGGGTTGTCTTAAGTATCGTTATTTTGATTTCGTTTTTTATTATTATTGTCGATATAATACAAAAATTTGATTTGCTAGATCCTTTGATTTCAAAATACTTAAGTTGAAATATAGATGTTTAAGTTAAAAACAGATTTTAAGCTTTGTGGAGATCAACCAAAAGCTATAGATAAGTTAAGTAATAATATATTGTCTAATCGCAAAGCTCAAGTGCTATTGGGTATCACTGGTTCTGGTAAAACTTTTACAATGGCTAATGTAATACAGCAAGTGCAAAAGCCTACTTTAGTTCTAGCGCATAATAAAACTTTAGCAGCTCAGTTATACCAAGAATTTAAATCTTTTTTTCCTGAAAATGCCGTAGAATATTTTGTCTCTTATTACGACTATTACCAGCCTGAAGCGTATATTCCTAGAACAGATACATACATTGAGAAAGACCTATCGATAAATGATAGAATCGATAAGATGCGCCTTAGCGCAACTAGATCGTTAATTGAGAGAAGAGATGTTATTATTATAGCATCAATTTCCTGTATATACGGACTTGGCCTTCCAGAGTATTATAGTAAGATGATCTTATCTATGAAAATAAATCAAAAAGTTAGGCGTGATGATATTTTATTGCATTTGGTGCAATTACATTATACGAGGAATGATTATGATCTTGTTCGGGCTTCTTTTAGAGTTAGAGGGGATGTTTTAGAAATTGTTCCTGCTTATGAAGAAGACATAGCATATAGAATAGAGTTTTTTGGAAACGAAATAGAAAGGATGAGTTTGATAGAGCCATTAACTGGAAAAGTAATAAAAAGAGTTAATGAAGCAAGTATTTTCCCAGGGTCTCACCATGTAACGCCGGATGATGTAAGATATAGGGCTATAGAGACGATAAGAGAAGAATTAGATAAAAGAATTAATTTCTTTGAAAAAGAGAATAAATTGATTGAAAAGCAAAGAATAAAAGAAAGAACGCTTTATGATATCGAAATGATCCAGGAAGTAGGTTTTTGTAAAGGGGTAGAAAATTATTCAAGGCATTTTTCCCAAAGAAAAGAAGGAGAACCTCCTCCTTGTTTATTAGATTATTTCCCAGAAGATTTTCTAATGTTTATTGATGAATCTCATCAAACACTTCCGCAGATGCATGCTATGTATAATGGAGATAGAGCGAGGAAAAATTCTTTAGTAGAGTTTGGATTTCGTCTGCCTTCAGCATTTGATAATAGGCCATTAAAATTTGAAGAAGTTTATGAAAAAATTAATCAAGTGGTTTATGTATCTGCAACACCAGGGGAATGGGAAGTTAAAGAAGCCAAAGGAGAAGTTGTAGAGCAAATAGTACGTCCAAATGGTCTATTAGATCCGACAATAGAAATAAAACCAGCAGAAGGACAGGTAGATGCGGTATTAGAAGAGATACAAAAGGAAACAAATGCAAACAGAAGAGTTTTAGTAACTACACTAACAAAGCACTTAGCAGAAGAACTCTCAAAATATCTTAATGACATAGGAATAAAAGCTAAGTATTTACACTCAGATATCGATACGTTAGAAAGAATACAAATAATAAAAGATTTAAGGCTTGGAAATTTTGATGTTTTGGTTGGAATAAATCTTCTTAGAGAAGGATTAGATATACCAGAAGTTTCTTTTGTAGCCATATTAGATGCGGATAAGCAAGGATTTTTACGTAGTGAAACAGCACTTATACAGACATGTGGTAGAGCTGCTCGTAATGCAAATGGAAGAGTAATTATGTTTGCAGATAGAATAACTCAAGCTATACAAAATACAATAGAGATAATAAAATAAAGCAAAACGATGCTCCTTCAAAACATGCTGCAAATAAAT
>CAYUWE010000036.1:0-8204 GCA_964448255.1 uncultured bacterium
TTTTCTTTGTCACATCAGAACTATGGGGAAGTGTAGTTATATTTTTCCTATTCTGGGGCCTTGCTAATGAAATAAATCAAATACATGAAGCTAAACGCTTTTATACCCTATTTAGCGCCGCAGGGAATATGGCAGCAATTTTAACTGGTCCTATCATATGGTATTATACAAAAAAATATATAACTCAAAATTACCTACTCACTTTGCAATCTCTAATATCTACTGTAATTATTATTTGTGTTTTAATACTTTTACTTCACTTCTTTTTAGATCGATTTATTTTAAAAAAAGAAGCTAATACATCTTCTAAAGCACAAAATAAAAAGCCATCTTTATCCCTAAAAGAAAGTATAAAATATATCGCTAAATCCAAATACTTAAGAAATATTGCAATGCTTGTGATAGGATATGGGCTTACTATTAACCTAATAGAAGTTACTTGGAAAGCTAATTTAAAACTCTATTATCCAAATCCCGGAGACTATCAATCCTTTATGGGATCTATTACTACTTCTGTTGGTATTATATCATTTATAATCTCTCTATTCGTTGGTGGCAATGTAATTAGATTTTTCGGATGGCGCTTTAGCGCAATGATACCACCAATTATCGTTGGATCAACAGGCCTTGTGTTTTTGATTTTAGTATTTTTTAAAAATTGCTTGTTATTTTCTCTACTTGGTATATCTCCTTTATTTCTTGTTATAATATTTGGAGCATTTCAAAATATCTCAAGTAAAGTTGTAAAATACTCCTTTTTTGACCAAACAAAAGAAATGGCATTTATCCCCGCAAATCAAGAGGCAAAAATAAAAGGTAAAGCCGCAATAGATATCGTCGGATCAAGGCTTGGTAAATCAGGATCTGCTTGGATACAAATTTTCTTAATAGAAATTGCAAGCACTAGTGGCTCTGTCTTTTCTATAACCCCATTTTTAATACCTATCGTTGCTATAGCTATGGTTAGATGGATAGTTTCTATAAATGGCTTAAATAAAGAATTCATACCTAAAACTGCAAAAGAAGAAATTATTTCCGCATAATTTCTTCTCAATAAAAAAAAATTGTTTTATACCCATTTTATATGCACATATAAAATAGGGATAATTATGAAAAAGGTTTTACTTCTTATTTTGTTAAATTTTACTTTCGGATATTGCTGTACAACGATTGTTGTTACTAAAGGAGCATCAGAAGATGGCTCAACCATTATATCTTGTACTGATGATGATGAATTAGGTGATCAAAGGATAATGTATGTGCCAGCACAAAATTATCCTAAAGGAAGTAAATGTGCAATTTATCCTGATAATAAATATTTTCCAAGATATGTAGGCAAAGATAGAGGACCAGAATATGACATAAAAGGTTATCCTCCAACAAAACCTTATGGATATATCGATCAAGTGGAACATACATACGCTAGAATAGATTCTAGATACGGCATAGTTAATGAACATCAATTAGGAATTGGTGAATGTACAGATGGTGCTAAATTTATATTCGATGAAGGTGGAGAAGATAGATTATTTGACTCTGCTAGCTTATCACACATTGCTCTTGAGAGATGTAAAAAAGCAAAAGAAGCTATCCTTTTAATGGGAGAATTAGCAGAAAAATATGGGTTCTACGGATGGGGAGAAACTCTTACTGTTGGCGACCCTGATGAAGCATGGGTATTTGAAATTTGCTCAGACCCTAGTGGGAAAAGCGCGCTTTGGGTTGCAAAAAAAGTTCCAGATGGCGAGGTGTTTGTAGCTGCAAATGAATTTAGAATAAGAGAAATAAATAAAGATGACCCAGATATTTTATATTCTTCAAATTTATTTCAAATAGCAGAAGAACAACATTGGTATGATCCAAATAGCAACAAACCATTAGATTGGTTAGTTGCAGTAAGCCCAGGAGAATATAGACATCCTTATTATTCTCTTAGAAGAGTATGGAATATACAATCTCGAATAAATCCAGATTTAAAATTAAGTCCATGGGTAGAAGATGGATATACTAAAGAATATCCGTTTTCAATAAAACCAAAGCATAAGCTATCCGTAAAAGATGTGATGGAGCTCTATAGAAGTCATTATGAAGGTACTGAATTCGATATGACAAAAGGTATGGCTGCAGGGCCATTTGGCAATCCTACGCGCTATTATGGGTCATACCGTCCAAATATGAATATACCAGGAGAAAAAGAAAATATAACAGGGGCATGGGAAAGGCCCATCTCAGCATTTTATTGTGGATTTAGTTATGTAATACAACTTAGAAATTTCCTTCCCGATCCAATAGGTGCTGTCGCTTGGATAGGATTAGATCAAACATACACCTGCTGTTATATCCCTATATATGTAGGAATAAAACGTATGCCTTATTGCTTTCAACAGGCAAACCCATCAAATTTTAATTTCTCATCAGCATGGTGGGCATTTAACTTCGTAAGCAATTGGATGAACCTAAAATACGATTTCATTATTAAAGATATTCAAAATAAACAAACAGAACTTGAAAAATCATCTCTAGAAAATCAATACCAAGTGGAAAAAACAGCACTAAATCTTTATAAAGACAACAAAGATAATTGTAGGCTTTTCTTAACTAACTACTGCATTGATAACAGCAACTTCATTTTAAATGAATGGTGGGGTCTAGCAAAATATCTAGTAGAAAAATATACCTCTGGATATGTTAACAAACCAAAGATGTCACAAGATGTAGGATATCCTAAATGGTGGAGAGATGATGTTGGTTATCCCCAAGGTCCTGTTAGCTATAAAAAAATAGAGAAATAATTATTGTCCTCTAAATTTTAATACCTGATCTACTGTTGTATTTAATATTAGATCTAATATTTTTTCTTCCGCTTCTAAGAAAAGACATTTTGAAGTTACATCTTTATCTAAAAGTAAATTCACTAATGCTAGGTTAATTTTTGATAAGTAGTCGCCTTTATTAATTATGCTTAATAATTTTTCTCTTTTCGCATCTCTATTCTTTTGCTTAGCTACTTTATTACAATGCTTATATACAACAACACCTGTATACCCTAAAACACCAGTAGCTACAATCTGAGCTTTAGAAATAGGGCAGCCTAATCTGCCTGATATGGCTACTAAACCACCTAATGAAACTCCAAAAAGTGCATTTAACCCTAATTGAAATACCGTATTATAAGCTTTATTAAATGCTTTTTTCTCTACTGTTACTACCATTTTTACTAATGCACTCTGAACAATAGGTTTTACTTTTTCACAAGCTTTTTCCCTTATCTTATCTTCTATCCAAACTAGTCCCCATACCTTCAATCTCTTCCATATGATATTATCTGATCTATCAAAATATTCTAATATCCTTTCAATTAAAGAATCTAAATACCTTCCTAAAAAAGTGTGTATTCGATTTTTTAAAACTCCACTCTCAAACGCCCTATCAACAACTTTTTTTTGATAATTCTTGTACTAACTTATCTGTAACCTTTTCTTGCATAGTAAAAGATTTACTTTGCACGCTTTGATACCATGCACTATTAACAATATACTTATTAAAAATGATTTGAACAGGCCAATATTTATCAAACAAAATATTCAGATCACTGTACATCTTATATGCATTAACTGCGCTTCTTGCTTGTACAAATGTAGGAATTAAAGAAGAAACTATCTCACCCATAGGATATCCTTAATTTATTTGCAGGTATTTTACCATAAATGCATCTAAAACCATATTGCAAAAATAATTTTTATATTATTTTCCTTCTATTTTACACTTTTTCTTTTCTTGTTGATATTCATCATTTAATGGTCTTTTTTTTGGTATTTCTCTTAAGAGTTGCTCATGAAGTATTAAATCTACAATTTCTACACAAGATGTCTTAGGATTTAATAAAGCTTCATCAAAAGTAGAGTCAGAAATATTATTTGAAACTATTGGATCTGATAATAATTCTCTAACGATATTTACACGATTTCCACAAGCTGCATCATAGAATATAACATCCAACATGTTAATCGAAAAATAGTTGACTTTAGCATATTGTAACAATTGTCTAAGGATGAGATAATTTTCATCTTTTATTGTAGCCCCAGCAATTGCAAGATCAAAATTTTCTTGGGTTATAATGTCTTTTGAGAGAGGATTATCTAATAACAGATCTACAATTAAGCGATGATTGTAATATACTGCTTCAAGCAAACATAAATTATAACTTTGTTGAGATAAGAAACCTCTTTTTAACATAATTTCTATTACAGGCAAATGCCCATAATGTGCAGCTTTTGTACTTGCTTTGTGTAACTTTGATTCATGTAATTTTATATCTTTACTTACTACAATATATAATATCTGACGGACAATTGATTCATGACCATTTTTTGCTGCTTTTTGAAGTATTGTTCCTAAAAATTCTGGAATAACCTTATCTAAATCAATTAGCACTTGAATAATAAGATTTAACCCTTTTTTTGCCGCATCTACTATAGAGCGATAAATATATTCATAATGATTTTCTTCTTGAAAATATAAACTTAATGAATCGGCATACAAACAATTTAGTGATTCTTCTTTTGTATGAAATGTATCTCTATAGTTATTTGCATATCTAGAATGCCTTGTATCGTATAGAAAATCTAAATACCTTCCCGCTACTTCATTTACTTTTAAAACTACTTCTTCTCTAAACTCTTTTGGCTTTTTCTTATATTCATGTTTCTCTTTTACAGATTCAATAAACCTTTCATATTCTTCTATTCCCATTGCATCACTAAGAATATCTTGTAAAATATCTAATGAAACATCTTCTCTTCTAAAATATTCTCCCCATTGTTCTTCTTCACATGAAGTTTTACATTTAAGCCTATCATGTATTGCTTGAGGTGATTGAGCTAATACTGATGCTGCCATAATTATGCCTTTTAATTAAAAGCCCGAGACAATAGCACAGCTAAGAATAGTTGTTTAGCTATTTCCAGAATCTGCCGTTTTTCTTTTTTTAAATGGAACTCTTGAATTCAATTCAGTTTGAATTAATCTTATAATTGCTTCTTGCTCTTTTCGAATCCTTAACAATGCCAGCTCTAATTTTGCAGAAGAAATATTTCTTGCAACTGAAAGATCTGATAATAATTCTCTAACGATATTTACACGATTATCATTAACCGCATTATCAAATACGTTATCTTTAGACATTATTTGATATTTGAAAGTCTTAGAAAATTCAATTAATCTTCTTATTATTAAATAATTTTCATCTTTTTGTGATGCTGCAAAAAATGCATTATCAAAATGGGTTTGATCTATTATTTGATTTGCTCCTGGATGTTGTAATAATGTATCTGTAATAACAGAAAAACCACGTGCACAAGCATCAACAAAAGCAATATTATAACCTACACTAGGTATTATGATGCTTTTTAACATCAAATCAATTACAGGAAAATGCCCATTTCGTGAAGCCATAATAAATCCTTGATTTAATCTCGTTTTATTTATTTTTATACCATTTTCCTTAGCAGTATTTAATACAAGCCTTACAATAGATTCATGGCCATTTTCTGCAGCGCTTTCTAATATTTCTCCAAAATTCCCAACTTTTTTCAAAGTAAATATAATGTCTACAATCAAGTATAATCCTTTCACTGCTGCATCTATTACAGAGTCATAATAATAATCACGCTCAAGATCCTCTATAAAATATGGAAACAGAGATTCTCTATATAAACAATTTAATGATTCTTCTACTGTATGGAATGTATCTCTGTAGTTACTTGCAAAATTAGAATGCCTTTCATCATATAAAAAAGATAAATAGTTATTAGCAACTTTCATTGTTTTTTTAATAATTGCTTCTCTTTCCCCTCCAATTGAGCTAACTTCATGCTTTTGATAAACTTGTTCAATAAATCTATTATATTCTTCTTCTCCCATTGAATATAAAAGAAGATCCATTAAGGGTTTTAATGGAACGAGTTCTCCTCCAAAATACTCAGGCCATTTTTTTTCATTTGTATTTTTTAAACGAAGCCAATCGCTTGCAAGTATGTTATGAAGGTCTCTAGCTATTTCTACAGCCATAATACCTATATTTTAAAAATAAATTCGTTTTTTTAATTTAGAAATGGCAATAGAATGATCCCTTGCATATGCCATTAAATCGGCAATTGTGAAATAATAGTCACAATTGTTTTCAGCTTTTTCATAAATCTCCATAAACTCTCTATCACTTAGTGTTGCCACAGGATTTGATAATAATAGTATTAAAACTTTATCTCTGCCTTTTTCTGCAGCTACATTTAAAGACAATTTATATGATTTTTGTGATATTAAAATTGATTTTAATACTAAATTTATAACATCAGCATGTCCATATTCTGCAGCTTTTACAACCCCATTTGACAAAGATTTTTCATCTATTATTATTTTTTTAGCTGTTGCATCAGTCAATACTCTTCTTACAATTGATTCATGACCATTTTCTGCAGCTCTTTGAAATATCGCTCCATAATCTTCAGGGTTTATTTTTTCACGGGCAAGTAATCCATCTACGAAATAATATAATCCCTTTTCTGCAGCATCTAATGCTGAATTATAATAATGTTGATATGAATCTTCTTCATTTGAACATTGATTTAATAAATCTACATATAAATTTTGAAACATTTCATCTGGATTAATAAGCAGTTTAACACATCTACTGGCATGTGAAGACACCATTTTATCATTTATATGTGCTAAATATTTCTTACCCACTTCAAATGTTTTTAAAACAACTTCTTCTCTAAGTTCTATTGAAGTTACATTGTAACTATGCTTTTGATTAACTTCTTCTAGAAATCTATCATATTCTTCATGACCTATTGCTCTTTTAAGTATTGTTAATAAATCACATAGTTGAACCTGTTCTTTACTTAAAAAAACAGGACACTGTTCTATTGGAAAATCTTTTGCATGAGTTTTATCTAAACCATGTATTTGTTGAGGAATTTGCACTTGCGCTGTTGCCATAATTTTCACCTTTTTTAGTTAAAAACGGGATAACTTAGCACAACTAACAATTGATGTTAAGATATTATACTTCTAGTTTGCCATATGCTACGTTAAGACTTGATACTTCATCTCACCGATATAATAATTCATCAGAAATGAAAAATAATAGATCTGCAGGTTCGGCCGCATCACCACTCTCTTCCTGTTTAGCTATTATCTTTTTCACGATTTCTTTAGACCTTCTTAGAGTCGGTGTTGAAATCTTTTTTGATGTATAAAGATCATAAAATAATTCTATTCCAATATCGAAACGATCTCCTTCAATACAAGCCATAAATATTTCATCTAAATTTTTAAAAGCATAGGAATGCGCCTTTGCATAGTCAATTAGCTCTCTAACTAATGCACGATTATTATCATCTCTTGTAGCTAATTCAAACTGCTCATCAAACTCTTCTTTTGTCATATCTCTATTAAACAATGGGTTTCTTATCACTTCAAGTGGTGACGGGCTATGTCCCTTCGCACAATCGTAGCAACATTCCTTTTTTTCCTTTTCTCTCTCTTTTTGTTCACCTAAAATTAATATATATATATAACTACATTCACTCGCTTTATCTTTCGCCAAAGCTAAAGTTTTATCAGGAATATTTCGCATAACAATGGGGTCATTTATGATTTCTTGAACAATTTGTACATACTTCAAGTGTGCACAAGCAACTAAAACACTTCCTATATCCCTTAATAAATGCGGATGCATTTTTGCATAGTCTAATAACCTTCTAACAATTAAATAATTTTTATCATCACTTAGAGTAAAATCTAAGATACTTCTAAAATTATTACGATCAATCGTTGCCACAGGATTATTTAATAATTGATCTACAATTAATAATTGACCATTTGCTGCTGCCATTTTGAATGAGTTTATGTAACATCTTTTTGATATTAAAATCATTTTTAATATTAATTTAACAACAGCAACATGTCCAAGCTTTGAAGCTCTAATACATGCCTCAGATAAATGCTCTGTTGGAATAATTATGCATTTTGCTGTCGCCTCCGTTAATATACGCCTTACTATAGATTCATGACCATTTTCTGCAGCTTCTTCTAATATTACTCCATATTCTTCTACTTTAATCTTCCCTAAATTAATTAACACATCAACAATATGATACAATCCATCTTTTGCAGCATCTAAAGCCTCTTTACAATAATCA
>CAYUWE010000037.1:0-8070 GCA_964448255.1 uncultured bacterium
ATTTATTTTCAATTTTTTTTTAATTTTTTTTACGCAACTATTGCAGCAAAATTACCTATTATATAGAGTCCACAATAAGGGGAAAAAATAATTTTAGGAGAAATCAAATGCCTGTTAACTTACGAGGAAGACATTTTCTTAAACTAGAAGATTTTACACCTCATGAAATAAACTACCTCTTAGATCTTTCTGAAGATCTAAAAGCAAAAAAATATGCTGGTATTCCTGGAGACACGCTAAAAGGGAAAAATATTGTATTAATTTTTGAAAAGCACTCAACAAGAACAAGATGTTCTTTTGAAGTAGGAGCACAAGATGAAGGAGCTAATGTTACTTTTCTATCAAATAGTCAATTAGGGAAAAAAGAGACGATAGAAGATACAGCAAAAGTCTTGGGAAGATTCTATGATGGAATAGAATTTAGAGGGTATAAGCAAGAATCTATAGAAACCTTAGCAAAATTCGCTGGAGTTCCTGTATGGAATGGCTTAACTGATGAATTCCACCCGACACAAATCCTAGCAGATTTTATGACGATGAGAGAACATATCAACAAACCTCTTCACAAAGTAAAATTTGTATTCGTTGGTGACGCAAGAAATAATATGGGTAATTCACTAATGGTAGGTTCAGCAAAAATGGGTGTTCACTTTGTTGGGCTTGCACCAAAAGCTCTTTTTCCAGATCCAGCACTTGTTAAAAAAATGCAAAAAGTTGCTAGTGAAACTGGTGGAAAAATAGAATTTTTTGAAGATATAGCTACAGCTGTAAAAGATGCTGATGCTATCTATACTGACGTTTGGGTATCTATGGGTGAAGAAGGAAAATTCCCAGAAAGGATTAAACTTTTAAAAGGCTATCAAGTAAATATGGATATGCTTAATAAAACTAATAATCCAAAAGTAATATTCATGCATTGTTTACCTTCTTTCCATAATGATCAAACAATTGTTGGTCAGGAAATATTTAAACAATATGGCTTAAAAGAAATGGAAGTAACAGACGAAGTATTTAGAAGTAAACATTCTGTAGTATTCGACCAAGCTGAAAATAGAATTCATACAATAAAAGCCGTAATGGTTTCAACAATAGGTTCAATATAAGAAAAATATAAATCCCCGTTCTCTTTTGAATGGGGATATTTTTTAAGAATTAACTATTGAAGTTCCAGATTTTCCATCAATTGCATCCATACATTTATCTAATGACGCAATGATAGATTTGTTGCCACCATTTTCAACAAAACGACAAGCAGCTTCAACTTTTGGACCCATACTTCCTTTGCCAAATTGCCCTTGTTCAAGATATTCTCTTGCTTGAGCAACTGTCAACTTACTTAAATTTTGCTGGTTAGGCTTTCCAAAATTTATTGCTACTTCAGGAACATCTGTTAAAATAACTAATACTGTAGCTCCTATCACTCTTGCTAATACCGCAGCTGTTAAATCTTTGTCTATTACCGCTTCTACCCCGGTTAAATTCCCATCTTTCTCTTTAATTACTGGAACGCCACCGCCTCCGCATGCTATTACAATCATGCCAACATCATATGCTTTTTTTATTGCCAAACCTTCAATAATATCCTTTGGTTGAGGTGAAGGAACAACCCTTCTATACCCTTTACCAATCTGTTCAACCATTTTCCACCCTTTCGATTTTTCTAATGATTCAGCCATTTCTTTAGTGAAAAAACGTCCGATTGGTTTTGTTGGATTATTAAATGCTGGGTCTTCTCTATCTACTAAAGTCTGAGTTAATATTGTAACAACTTCTTTAGAAATATTTTTTTGTTGTAATTGGTTACGCATAGTTCGCTGCAGCATATAACCAATCATACCTTGTGTTTCAGCACCACAAATGTCCATTGGCATTTCTGGGAAGTCTTTACTTGCTATTTCATTTTTTCTAAGTATGCTTCCTATTTGAGGACCGTTGCCATGAGTGAGTGCTAAGCTATGTCCTGCTTCTATTAATTTTGCACAATTTGATGCAGTTTCCCTAGCATGTGATATTTGTTCTTCTGCTGTTCCTTTTTCTCCTGCTCTTTCTAATGCATTTCCTCCTAATGCAACAAGAATTCTTTCTGTAGTCATATGTATTATCCTCTAGTTAAAGAACAGGTCATGCAATGAGCTCCGCCATATCCACCTGTTAAATTTTTTAATATTATCGGATATGCATCTATCCCATGTTCATATAATTCTTTTTTATGTGGGAAAAATTGTCCTTTAGTTTTTAAATCCTCAAAATCTTTTTCCGCTTGAGCTAATAATTTTCCATATCTGGTTTTATCATGCCTAGCTTTCATTTTTAAATTCGCTATTACATCTTGTACTATTCTTTCAACTTCAATACCTAAAATTTTTCCATCACGAATACATAAAAAGTTTGATGCATAAGACATTTGTTCTAATGTAGTAATTGGTATTAGATGAAACCCTTTTGACGTAATATATTCATATAAATTCATCGTTTTTTTATCTTTAGTAAACCTGCCATCGCCTTCATTATGATAAATTTCTACCAAAGCATTTTTTAGTAGTAGATCGTTACCTACAACAACTTTGCTTGAAGGAACATTAAAATATGTATCTAAATGCATATTTATCATAGGGTCAGGACTATGAGAAGGAACTAAAGGATGCATAGGTTGATGCACAACCCCTAATTCTTGAAATTGAAAATCTAATTTTAAAAGTTGATCAACAGAAGATTGAGTTGTTCTGCTACCTACTCCAACCAATGCAAAATCTCCCATAGGGATAAATTCTCCACCTTCTATCGTCGCTGGAGCTTTCATTTCATGAAGAATAGGTAGTCCCATTACTTCTTCCCATAAAAATTTTGTTACTCTAGGTTCATTTCTTCTCGTTTCACTACCCATTCTCGTTAATACTATACCTCTGTCAGTAACAAACTGTTGATCCCTCATAAAATATAAATTACATAGAGGCTGTTTTCCTAATATATTTAATCTAATATTTCTATAACCTTCGGAGAGATGAAATTCTAAACCTGGATTAAGTATTAAAATATTAAAAAAATGCTCAGAGTCTAAATATTTTGCATTGTGATCAAATTCTTTCATCGCTTGCTCAGAGCTTTTTTCATCGCCCCCATGAGCAAGGGTATCTCTAGCCATGGTGATAAGTTTTTTTCTTATCTCTGGCTTTTTTTCTGCAGCTTTTAATATAGCGTCTTTTAATAAGATAACCTCAACTTTAAATTCTTTTCTTAAAACATTTTCCATCATTTCATGTTCTTTTAATGCGCCTTCTTTACTAAAAGCTCTTTCATATAAAGACGCTCCAGGATCTAACAATCCAAAAAACATTTCTATTCCAGGTCTATGGATAACTACTTTTTTTAACGGTTCCCATTCTGCTCTTATTACACCATCCATAAAATGCTGTCCTCCGACTTATTTTGCTACGCTTTTATGCTGAAAAGATTTTTTATGGGATATCTTTTCCCCTTTTTCTATATAACGTTTTTTTACATTTATATGAAAGCCCCATAAATAAATTAATATAGAAAATATTGCTATCACAATCAAATCATACGGCATAGGTAAATAATTTAATGGTTCTATTGATGTAAAATTATTAAAATGAAAATTTTTATCTCCAATTAATGAAATTATACATATCCCAATTAAATATACAGGTATCCACATTGACCTTCCCCATCCTGCATTTGATCTATCTTTAATTAAGAAAAAAGCAAGATATCCGGTAACAAATAATCCAGCTCCAATAACTGACCAAGGCCAAGATGCCCAATAAATTAAAAACGATGAGAAAATAAATCCAATAACTGTAAACACATAGTGCCACGGCAATTTAAAATGCCTTTCAACATCACTTTTTGTAATGCGTAATATCGGAACAGCTAATACAGCCGCTGCATAAGGAAGTGCAACAACACACGAAGCTATCATAGCAACAGATGGAAAATCCGGTATTGCTATCATTATTATTGAAGTTAAAACAGATGTAAAAATTAATGAATATGCTGGAGTTTGATATTTTTTATTTGTCCTGCCCATTAAACTCCAAAATAGTTTGTCTTTAGCCATAGCATGAGGCATCCTTCCTTGAATAAGAACCCAGCTACCACCTTGCCCTCCTGTAGCTATTACAGCTCCAATCATTGCTAAAAGTGCTAATATAGGAAGATTGACAGCACTTGCAACATCAGATAATGGTGAAGTTAATTTACCTAACTCTTCCCAATTTTCAAAGCCATATCCAAGTTGTTGCCAATCAATTATTCCAACAAAAACAAATGCAATAATTACGTATAAAACGATTGTAATTAAAATTGTTAAAATCATTGCCCAAGGAATTGTTATTGATGGTTTTTTTATCTCATCTGTCGGAACTACTAATGCTTCAAATCCCGTATAAGACCAGAAAAATAAAGTTGTAGCTATTGTAACACCAGAAATGCCATATGGCATAAAAGGAGTAAAATTACCTACTTCTAGATGTAAAAATCCAATTATAACAAACAATATTAAAGGAATAATCTTTCCAATTGTTGTGACAATATTATAAATACTTCCCCATTTGACACCGAAGATATTGATTATTGTAAATATCCAAATACCAACAACACCTATGGTTACTCCCAAATGTGTTAGCGTACCCCCATGAGCAAGTCCTGGTATATAAAACCCTAAATAGACAATAAAAATATCCATTATGGCAGCCGTTCCAATAAACAAATAAAGGAAAAACCCCCAGCCCATTAAAAATCCTGTTAACTTACCCATCGCTAATTTTGGGAAAGCATAAGGACCACCTTCTATTGGGAATGCTGCTCCAAGCTCAGCATATGGAAGTGCTAGAAATATTGTTATTATTCCAGCGATAACTATAGCTAATAACAACCCAGGTCCTGCTACAGCACCCATAGATGCAGGAACAGCAAATATTCCTGATCCGATAATAGCTCCTAGTCCTAATGAAGTAAGGCTAAAAATATTTAATTCTTTTTTTTCTTGTACAGACACAAATTTTTCCTTTTTACATTATTGGTTTTTCATGTTTCTTCTCATCAACAATATATTTCTTTTGGGTATTTACTTTAAACGCCCAAAAATAAATGACTATTGAAAATAGCCCTAAAATTATTAAATCATAAGGCATGTAAAGTAACCCTGTTGGCTTTATTGATGTAAAGTTATTAAATTCAAATGTTGGGTCTCCCAAGTAAGATACAATACAAATTCCTATTAAATATACTGGGATCCATAATGACCTTGCCCAATGAGCATCTCTTTTTTCTTTTACTAATAAAAATGCAGGATATCCTATAAGTACTAATATTGCTCCTACAACAGTCCATGGCCAAGATGCCCAATAAATAACATATGTACATAGAATAAATCCAATTAGAGTAAATATATAATGCCATGGCAATAGAAAATGCCTTGTATGATGTACTCTTGTAATACGTAATATCGGTACTGCTAATACTGCCGCTGCATAAGGTACTACCACAGTTACTGAAGCAATTAAAGCAACTGATGGGAAATTTGGAATAGCAATTAATATAACCATTGTTAAAAAAGATGTGAAAATTAATGAATTAACAGGGGTTTGAAATTTTGGATGAATTTTTCTCATTGGAAGCCAAAATAATCCATCGTGAGCCATAGCATGAGGCAGTCTTCCTTGAATAAGCACCCAGCTACCACCTTGCCCTCCAGTAGCTATTATCGCTCCTAGCGTCGCTAAAAATGCTAATATAGGTAATTCTAATGCACAAGACACATCAGAAAGTGGTGATGTTAAACTTGCAATATCTTTCCATGCTCCATGTGGAAAACCTAAAGTTTTCCAATCCAATATCCCTACAAAGACAACTGCTATTACTAAGTATAGTGCAATAGTAATTAAAATCGTTAAAACCATTGACCAAGGAATCGTTCTTGATGGTTTTCTTATTTCACTTGTTGGAACAACGATTGCTTCAAATCCTGTATATGACCAAAAGAAAAGTGTAATAGCTAATGTAACTCCCGTCATCCCATATGGAAGAAAAGGATCAAAATTTGTTGTATGCATATGTGTAAATCCAACAATTACAAATAATGCTAATGGGATTAACTTTCCAATCGTAGTAACAATGCTATATAAACTTCCCCACTTAACTCCAAAAATATTGATTATCGTAAATATCCAAAGGAAAATTACTGCAACAGTTATTCCCGTTGGAGTAAGCGTCCCTCCATAAGCTAAGCCAGGAACATAAAACCCTAAATAAACAATAAAAATATCGATTATTGCTGCTGTTCCAATGAAAAGATAAAGGAAAAATCCCCATCCCATAATAAAGCCAGAGAGGTTTCCCATTGCAATTCTTGGGAAAGAATAAGGACCTCCTTCTATTGGAAACGTTGCACCAAGTTCCGCATATGGCAGGGCTAGAAAAATAGTTATTATCCCAGCAAGAATAATCGCTAAAACTAACCCAGGCCCTGCTACAGCACCCATAGCTGCAGGCATAGCAAAAATCCCAGAACCTATTATAGCTCCAAGCCCAATAGAAGTAAGGCTAAAGATACCTATTTCTTTTTTTACATGTGTAGTCATAATAAACTTCCTTCCTTATTTTTATTTTACCCATCCCTGAACAATGGGAAAAAATCTTCCTTTTCCAAAAGATCTTTTAGTTACTCTAACTCCTGGTGGAGCTTGTCTTCTTTTATACTCAGCAAGATGAATTTTACCTATTAGATCTTTTACAAGATCTTTTGGTAGTTTAAATTTTTCTATAATCTCTTTTTCTGTTAGATGATCTTCTACATAACTTTGTAATATCTCATCTACTATTGGATATGGTGGTAAGCTATCTGTATCTTTTTGATCTTCTTTTAATTCTGCAGAAGGTGGTTTTTCAATTATAGAATTTGGAATTATCTCTTCATTTCTATTTATCCATTTAGCTAATTGATATACCATTTTCTTTGAAACATCTTCTAAAACGCCAAATCCCCCACACATATCTCCATATAATGTACAATAACCTACAGCCATTTCACTCTTATTACCAGTACTTAAAACGACATATCCCAATTTATTAGATATTGCCATAAGAACCATTCCTCTAATACGAGCTTGAAGATTTTCTTCTGTAGTATCAAACGGTCTTCCTTGAAATATTGGACTTAAAAGATCCAAAAAACTTTGATAAATTTGATCTATTGGAACATCCAATAATTTTATTTTTAGATTTTTTATAAGTTTATTTGCATCATCAAAACTAGATAATGAAGAAAATCTAGTAGGCATACTTATCGCCAATATATTTTCTTCTCCTAAAGCTTCTTTTGCAATATAAGCACTAACAGCAGAATCTATTCCCCCAGAAAGACCAAGACACGCTTTTTGTAAATTTTGTTTTTCAAAATAATCTTTTATTCCTAAAACTAAAGCTTGGAATAATTCTTCTACTTCATCATCATTTAAATAACAACTTTCCTCTAAATTATTTTCATCTACTAAAATAACATCTTCTTCAAAAGCTTTGCCAATAACTTTAATATTCCCCATGCTATCTAAATATACACTGTTGCCATCAAAAATTAGCTGATCATTTGCACCTACTTGATTACAACAAACAACTGGGCAATTTAATGTTATCGCGACTTGTTTATATACATTTAAGCGAATATCTTTTTTTTGCATGTAATATGGTGATGCTGAAAGAATAAATACTATCTCTGGGTGTAGTTGTTTTAATTCTTCTACTGGATCTCTTTGATAAAATGGAATAGAAGAAATTTTTGAATGCATCCAAACATCTTCACAAATTAAAACACCAATTTTCTTCTGTTTATATTCCCAAACTTTTTGCTTATCTCCACTTTCAAAATATCTTGTTTCGCTAAATACATCGTATGTTGGCAAAAGTGTTTTATCTTTAAATCCTAGTAATTTGCCATCTTGTATTACAGCAGCACTATTAAATAGAGGTTTCCCCTTTACCTTATTATTTTTTTCTAACTACTCCAATGATTACAAAAAGGCCTTTTGATTTTTTCAATAATTTTTTCAACAC
>CAYUWE010000038.1:0-8062 GCA_964448255.1 uncultured bacterium
ATTATTAAAAAAAAATATTAAATTAGCCCTTTTGTCAAGAGGGTATAATTCTTATAGTGCTAAAACTAATGAAAATGTGCTTTTACATAAAAAAGAGGGGTTAATTGCGTCTTGGCATCATGTCGGTGATGAGCCGGCAATGATGTTAAATAGGTTAGATGAAGCATTATTGATAATAGGAAAAAATAGAATAAAATCTCTAGAAATAGCAAAAAAAGAAAATGTAAAAGTAGTTTTGTTAGATGATGGGTTTCAGTATAGGAAATTAAAAAAAGCTATAGAAATTGTAACACTGTATGCCAAAGACTTTTTACAAAAGAATTTTTTTCTTCCTAGAGGGATATTAAGAGAACCTCTTTCATCTTTGAAAAGAGCAGATGTTTTTGTAGTCAATTATTCTAGTAAAAATGAGTATGACAAAGTCTTAGAAAAACTAAGACTTTATAATGAGAGGGCCCCTCTTATAGCTACAAAACAAAAGGTTTTAGGATTTTATGATTTGCTAAATAAAGAGATTGATATTTCAGAAATAAAAAAAGTTGCTCTTTTTTGTGCTATTGCTATTCCTGAAAAATTTTATGAATTAGTTAAAAATGAAGGCTTTGAAGTTGTTTTGACATATTCAAAAACTGATCATTTTTCTTTTTCAAAAGAAGAAATAAAAGATTTTTCTATAAGAGCAAAAGAAAAGGGAGCAGAGTGTATTATTTGCACAGAAAAAGATAGTGTTAAACTTCCTCTTTCCCTTCAAGCTGAGCTGCCAATTATTTTTATTAAAATGCAATTAGAAGTTATTATAGGTAATGCTGAATGGAAAATGTTGGTTGAAAAAATTACAGATAATGTTAATAATTAATCAGATTTTAATAATTATTATAAAAAAGATAAATTTATGAGAAGTTGGGCTAAGATTTTAATAGGCCTTATCCTTGGGATAATCGTTGGGTTAATACTAGGCCCTCATGCAGAGATTTTTCGAGTTATTGGAAAAGCTTTTATAAATTTATTGACGATGATTGTTGGGCTAATCATTTTTTCTTCTCTTGTCGTTGGTATATGTCACATTAATGATACAAAAAAATTAGGAAGAATTGGATTTCGGACGATTGCTTTTTACATTATTACTACGGTTATTGCGATTATTATTGGAATAATTTTAGCTCAAATAATACGCCCAGGAGAGGGTCTTTCTCTAATAAATGTTGAAGTAGATTTAGAAAATAGACATGATTTAAGCATATCACAGTTTTTCTTATCATTAATACCATCTAACCCATTTACTGCATTTTCAGAAGGCAATGTACTGCAGATAATTATTTTTTCTATTTTCCTAGCTATTTCAATAGTATTTACAAAAGAAAAAGCAAAACCACTTTTAAAAATATTTGAATCTGTTGCTGATACTATGCATACCTTAACCCATTTTGTTATGCTATTAGCTCCATACGGAGTTTTTGCATTGATGGCATCTACTGTAGGTTCTGTTGGGTTAAAAGTGATTTTTCCTTTGATAAAATTTTTATTATGCAATTATGCTGCATGTCTTTTTCAATTGTTTATCGTATTTACATTTTCAATAAAGTACTTTGCTAAATTAGATATCGTTCCATTCTTTAAAGGAATGAAAGATGCAATTGTTTTAGCATTTACTACATCGAGTAGTTCTGCTACTTTACCAGTATCTTTAGAATGTACTCAAAAGCATTTAGGATTATCAAAAGATATTTCTGGGTTTGTTCTTTCATTAGGATCAACGATTAATATGAATGGAGGAGCAATAGGACAAGCTATTTCTGCTATTTTCATTGCTCAAGCTTATGGTATTCAATTAAGTTGGGTAAGCATATTGATGTTGATATTGGTTACAATATTTTCAGCGATAGGAGCTGCAGGCATACCAGGAACAGGGTTGATTATGCTATCTTTGGTATTAAATGTTATTGGGTTGCCATTAGAGGGAATAGCATTAGTTGCTGGTGTAGATAGATTAAGAGAAATGGTATCTTCTGTAGTAAATGTTCTTGGAGATGCTGTAGCTGCAGTTTTTGTAGCTAAAAAAGAAGGTGAAATCAGTGTAAGAACTTACAATAAAGCTACATGGATGGACTCTGATATTTAATATGGATGATACAGTAAAGAAAATTATTCTTCCAAAATTAGGGGAAAGTATACACACAGCAACTATTATTAAATGGTTGAAAAAGGAAAATGAATTTGTAGAAAAAGACGAAGCACTTTTAGAAGTAGCAACAGATAAAGTAAATAGCGAAATACCTAGTTCTGAGAGTGGAATACTTATAAAAATATTAAAAAATACTGGTGATGAAGTAGAAGTTGGAGAAACTCTTTGTTTAATTGACTCAAAAAACAAAAGTGAAGCGGAAGATTTTTTTTCTCCAGCAGTACTTAAATTAGCAAAAGAAAATAATATTTCTATTGAAGAATTAAAAAACATCCCAAAAGAAAATAGACTATCTAAGAAAGATTTAGAAAATTACATCTCATCAAAAAAAACAAATTCCAAAAAAATAAAAATGAGCCATATGAGGAAATCTATTGCTGATAATATGGTTCGTTCATTTTATCAAGCTCCTCATGCATCATTGATTAGTGAAGTTGATGTGACAAATATTGTTAAAAAGATAAAAGACACAAAAGATGAATTTTTTGAAAAAAATAGAGCAAAATTAACTATAACAAGTTTTATTGCTAAAGCTATTACTAAAGCTTTAATGGAATATCCTCTTTTAAATTCTTCATTGGATGATGACACTATTATCTTAAAAGATTTTATCCATCTCGGTGTTGCTGTGAATATTGAAAATGGACTTTTAGTTCCAGTGATAAAAGATTGTGATAAGTTATCAATAGAAGAGATTGCAAAACAGATTTTTTTACTAAAAGAAAAAGCAAAATCAAATAAGTTAACAATAGAAGATATGAAAGAGGGCTCTATCACATTAACGAATTTTGGAATATCAGGCGTCCAAATAGGTATACCTATAATTAAATTTCCAGAAGTTGCAATTGTTGGTGTAGGTGCTATTTCCAAAAAAGTTGTTGTAATAGAAGAGGATCAAACAGCAATTAGATCTATTGTTAATGTATCTTTAACCTTTGATCATCGTGTAATTGATGGTATATATGGGTGTGGATTTTTAAATAGCTTAAAAATCCACTTAGAAAAAGACTTCTGAAATTATATCTGTGAATAATCTTGATAATAAAAACAAATGAAAATAGAATTTTAATGATTAATTTGATGGAAGTATATAGGTAATTAATGATTGTAGAATATGAAAATGTTAAATTTCACGTAAATTCTAAAAGTTCCATAGAACTTCATTTAATAAAACAAGCTATCAAAAAAAAAATCGGTAAATACTTAGGAAAACCTTATATTAAAGATGATTATCTTGAATATGCTAAAAAAGTTTTGTCTGGCAAGAAAAAGGCAGTAATTGTTGATGTTGGAAGTAATATTGGTACAACTGTATTACCATTAGCTAAATTGTTTCCTGATGCAACATTTTATGCTGTGGAAGCTCATCCAATTCCTGGATCGCGTTTTATAAAAAATTGTGAACTCAATAAAATAAATAATGTTAATTTAATTTCATGTGCTGTTGGTCAAGATAATAAAATGGCGCAGATTTATACATGCCCAACTAATAGTGGTGGCCATCGTCTTTTAGGGTTTAGTGGTTTAGATGTTGAAAAAATTTCAACTTTCGGACCCATTTTAGTTCCTATGGTTACATTAGAAAAAATCTTTGAGCAATATAATATTACTCATTGTGATTTATTGAAAATAGACACTGAAGGATACGAATGTTTTATAATAAACTTCTTAGGTAAATATTTGAACACAAAAGATATTGATTGTGTTGTAGCTGAAGTAGGTCCTGAAGGACTAAGAAAAGCTAATTGTACTCCGTGGCAGCTTGTATCGATAATGAAAGATAAAGGATTTAAATGTGAAATGTTAGATGATAAATCAAAAATTCTAGCTGAAAAGGATTTGCCTCTAATTCCAGATTTTTCAGTAAAAGATTGTATCTTTTATTCATGATCTTTTTAACCATACTGTGGATTTAATATGATAAAAGAGCTTTTAGAAGAGCAAAAAGATTACATAAATGATTTTTTCGATAAAATTGATCATAAAGAAGTAGAGACAATTTTATCTTATCTTCTTTCATGTAAGGGCTCTTTAATTTTTACAGGTGTTGGAAAAAGCGGGCTTATTGCAAATAAATTAGCAACAACATTTATTTCTACAGGAACACGTTCATTATATATTTCTCCAACAGACGCTCTTCATGGGGATATTGGCATTGTAACTAATAATGATATTCTTATTTGTTTAAGTAAATCTGGTGAATCTAAAGAACTTTTAGATCTTCTACCCTTTGCAAAAAATAAGGGTGCAAAGATCATTGCTATTGTATCTAATAGAAATTCTAAATTAGCAATAAATTCTGATGTTTTTGTTGTTTTACCTGTAAAAAAAGAGATTTGTCCATTTAATTTAGCTCCAACAACATCTACTTCTATTCAATTGATATTTGGGGATATTTTAGCCGTTGCTCTTATGAAAGCAAAAAACTTTTCTATTGATGATTATGCTAATAATCATCCTTCTGGATTGATTGGAAAGAAAATAACTCTTAGAGTTTCTGATATAATGATAAAAGATGAAAATCTTTTACCAATATGCCATCCGCAAGATGAGATAATTGATATATTATCTTGTCTTTCTTCAAAACAATGCGGTGCTATTTTAGCTGTAGATAATGATAAGCTAAAAGGGATTTTCACAGATGGAGATTTAAGAAGATCTATTTCACAATATAAATCAAATTTCCTATATAAGAAAATAGGAGATGTAATGACAAAATCCTTTAAATGGATAGAAAAAGATGAATTAGCAGTAAATGCATTAAAGAAAATGGAAGAAGATAAAAAATTAGTAACTGTTTTACCTGTATTAGAAAATGAAAAAGTTATAGGAATAGTGCGTCTTCATAACATAATACAGCATGGCTTAAAGGAAAAATAATTATGGCAAGTTCAGTAAATATGTATATGAGTATAGCTTTTATAATAGGCTATCTTGCCATCATTTTTGAATACTATATTAAAGTTAATAAAACGGCATCAGCTCTTTTAATGGCTGTTATTACTTGGGTTATATTATTTTCTGATCAAAGTAATGTTATTACTCTTTCAGTATTAGATGAACATGTAGGTAATGCTTCGCAGATCATATTTTTCCTATTAGGTGCTATGACATTGGTTGAATTAATTGATACCCATCGTGGGTTTAAAGTTATTACTGATGTTATATTCACTCAATCTAAGAAAAAAATGATGTGGATGATTGGGATTATTTCATTTTTTCTATCTGCGGTATTAGATAATTTGACGACTACTATTGTATTAGTATCTCTTTTAAGGAAATTGATAAGCAATTCAAAAGATAGGGCTCTTTTAGGATCAGCTGTTGTTATTTCATCAAATATTGGGGGAGCATGGACTCCAATTGGAGACGTAACAACTACAATGCTTTGGATAAAGGGAAGGATAACGACATTAGTAATAATGGAAGCATTAATTATACCATGTGTTGTTGCATTAATCGTTACTATATTCTTATTAAGTCTTCAGGTTCATGGAAAGCATGAAGATGTGCGATTTGATAAAGATGAACCTCTAGAACCAGGAGCAAATATTGTATTATTATGTGGAATAGGGTCATTGATTTTTGTTCCAATATTTAAGGCTGTAACGGGTCTTCCTCCATTTATGGGTATTTTAGTAGGTCTTGGACTTCTATGGCTTATTACCGATATTATGCATCATAAATATAGAGGAAGAAGTCACTTAAGAGTTCCTCATATTCTTACTAAAATAGATACATCAGGAATTTTATTTTTCTTAGGTATTTTGCTTTGTATCAATGCATTAGAGATAGTAGGTATATTAAAAAATGTCGCTGCATTGATAGGTGCTTATGTTAAAAGCGTCGCTTTAATATCAACGATAATTGGTGTTCTTTCAGCTATTGTAGATAACGTTCCACTTGTTGCTGCATGTATTGGAATGTATCCAATAGAAAGCTATCCAATGGACAGTAAATTATGGCAATTACTAGCTTATTGTGCTGGAACAGGGGGAAGCATCTTAATTATCGGATCAGCAGCTGGCGTTGCATTTATGGGGCTTGAGAAGGTCGATTTTATTTGGTATTTAAAAAGAATTAGCCTTACTGCTTTTGCTGGGTTTTTAGCTGGCTTAGCAACATACATCTTTATTTATATTATTTAGTATTCTTTCATCTATCAAATCTATTAGTTCATTTTTCTAATATTGATTTCAGATTATTGAAAAGTTTTAGGCATAAAAAAAAGGCCTCTTTTTGAGGCCTTTGAAAAACACATATGAGATTTTATTTTGACTTAGAAGTCAAATTGTAATCTAAATGCAAATCCGTTAAAGGATAGATCTCCATTCGCTACTGTCATGTTAGATAAAATAGGTGTAGTTGCTGGAGTTCCACCTGATCCTGAATCTAAGAATCTTCTCATGCGGTTAATATCTAACCAATCCATAAATTCATAAGCTACTTTTAAGCCAACATGATATTTATTTTTGCAGAAGAAAGTTCCCCATGCAATACCTAATTTTATTTCAAAGTTAGGTGTATTTGTATAGAAATCTTGATCCAATTCAAAACCATAGCTATTAATAGTTGCTGATTGTGAAACATCAAATTTTCCATATAATAATGCAGCAGCAAATCCGCCGAATAAGTTCCATCCGCGGCCTAGAAGATATTCACCATCAAAACCTCCGCGAAGACCAACGCCCCAATAATCATTTTTAGCGTTCATTTCAGCAGAATCATAGCCTTCTATCAAGCCACTATATCTAGCGGTGATGTTTTGATCAATCCAAGCAGCACGAATACCAAAGAATGGATTTAAGATGAAATATCTGCTAACATGATATGGTTTGCCCAATATCATATCTAAAGTGTTGTACTTACCAGTCCAACGCTCAGATACATCTCTATTTGATAGATTAAAGTAAGGACTATCCATATTAGTATAAGCTGGTAGCCATAATGGAAGCATTATTCCATTGTTATGGATAGATTCACTTGTATCATCTTTCATGCGCATGTATGTCCATTTACCTTCTAGATTCCAAGCATCATGGCCCATTAAGAATCCAAAAGCAACACGGAAACCAGGATTGAAATTCCAATCATGATTGCTTGTTGAATGGCCAACTAGATTTCCCCCTCTTAATGGGAAAGCTCCACCACCAGCATTTGTTGTATGAGTTTGTGTTATAGCGAATTCAAGTCCTTCCATTTGTGATTGCATTAGAAGGAACTCACCGAACACATAAAAATCACTAGGACAACTAATGCCAATATCTTTGGCATAGTTAAATGCATAAGGTCCTGGACGTGGTTCATCTGGACATGCATCATTACTTCTTCCATCTAGGTTTTTTGGAATTGCATAAGCGCTTGTTGCAGCGAGCAATGCAGCAACAGAAGCTAACAGCATCCTGCCCAATGAAAGGTTCCAGTTTTTTTTCATATTATTTTTCTCCGATTTTATAGTTAGTAGTAGCATTGCTAGCTACTTTAAAAAAAATTCTTCCTACCTTTCCTGGGAATTGCTCGGAAATATTACAATACCTTTCCAAGTAGGATTCCTTTTCAATCATGACAATAAATATTTTTCTTTTAAAATATCAATAAAAAATTAATTTTTCAGCATTATTTTTTTTAATTAATGAAAAAAAACAATTCCAGAAGGTTATTTCAATAGCATTTTTTTTTTGGAATTAGGTAAAAAATTTTTTTCGATATTAGCAAATTTTTCTAAAAAAATAGGTTTTATGGCTTGTCAGTTTAAAAATTATTAGGAATTTTATTGCTCAAAAGGTGTAAATTTAGTATGTTTTATTTCTCCTTTAATGAAAAAGGAACACGATAACCAAGAGTTATTGAAGATATTTTGACAGCAAAGATGAAGTGATG
>CAYUWE010000039.1:0-7903 GCA_964448255.1 uncultured bacterium
ACTTGATGAGAAAAAATTCTTGCCTTTCTGTTTTTTCCCAATACAAATACCCATCATTCCATTAAATAATTTCATAGAAAAATCATTTTTTGTGATTATTATGGGCAAAGCCCAATAATCTCCAATTTGTATATTTTCATGGAGATATTCAAAAATTTTATTATTTAAATATTCACTTCCATTTTTACCTTTTCTAATCGATGATAAAATGCGAAATTCATTTATCTTTTCTAATTCTTCTTTTGGGTCAAATTCTTCATTTTGCGGAGATCGGAAATATTGTTTCGATAATATTTCAATATTTACTAATGCATCCTTCGAATTAGCTGGAAAAAAGGAAAAATTTTCATCGGAGGATCGCAATAATTTATTAATTTGATTGACCTCCCCAAAATTTACAGCACTAGCAAAAGATACCATTTTACTATTTGTAAAACGAATACTTGTTGTTAATCTTTCGATATTGTTTTTCAAAAATGAAGATATAGACAAATCATAAAAAACACTTCCTACATCAATCGGGGGTAATTGATCTGGATCTCCCATTAATACTAATCTTGATCCTACTTTTAGCTTTTTTAATAGTTCTACCATCATTCGAATATCCATCATTGAAGCTTCATCAATTACATAGATATCGTATGGTAAAACGCTGTCTGATGATGGTTTATTAATACCTATCTTTAATAGCGAATGCATAGTTAGTGCTTCTATTGAGATATTTTCATTAATATTTGTTACATCTTGTATTTTTTTTAATAAATGCATAGCTGCTTTACCAGTTGGCGCCGCAATCACTATTTTGCATCGATAATCAGGTAAGATAGCTTTGGATAACAAGTTTATTAGCACTGAAGCTGTATATGTTTTCCCTGTTCCAGGACCACCACAAAGTAAAGTTAAACGATTCTCATAAATCTTTGAAATAAAGCTTTTTTGTTCATCAAGGAGCCCATAAGTATTGTTTTCAATTGAAGAAAATAACTTGTTTTCATCGAAATATTCTTTTTCAGGAAATGCGCTAACGATAGATTTAAGATTTTTTATAACTTCTGCTTCAAAATACCAATTTTTTTGTAAGTAAAACCAACCATTCCAATAAACTATTGGATAATTTTCTTTTGCTTTTTGAATGTGTTTTTCTAAGAATTTTTTTGATCCATTTAAAAGCGTTTTACAAACTTTTTCATAAATTTTCTCATCCAAAAAGAGAAAAGAAGGGGAGGGGAGTATCTTATTATCTAAACAAAAAAGACATGTATTACCTTTTCTTGAAACATAAAATAAGTAACATAAAAAAAATGCTTCCTCAATATTCTCTTGATTGATTTCTTTTAAGATTTTTTTTGCAAATAATATATCTATTTCTAAAAATACTTCTTCAGTTTTCAATTCATCTTTCAAAAAATTTTGTAAAATCATTCCAGACATAATAATTCTTTTTCTAAATTTAACTCGGTTTTATCAGGAATAAAGTGAAAAATTCCTCTTTGGTTTAATGATTTTTCATCTTGCAGGCCTCGAAGAAATATAAAAAACATTCCTCCAAAATCTTTTTTCATTTTTTTCATCTTTAATAATCTTTCTATAGCCTCAAAATAAATTGAGCCTTGTAAATGGTAATTGTGAGCTTGCATTACTTTAGATAATTTTTCAGTTGTATAATCATCAGCATTATCACCAAGCCAATTCGTCTTCCAATCTAAAAGATAATATTTATCCCCATAAAAAAAGATGAAATCAATAAACCCTTTAAGAAAATTTTTCCCTATAGGAAAAAGGAATTCTTCTTCTATTAGCATCTGATTTATTGAAATATCTCTCAAAAATAAACTCCTATCTTCTAGTAATGGTGCATTTAATGCTCTTTTCACCATCTCACAAATTACATTTGTCTCATTTTTCAAAAATGTATGCTTCAATACATTATCAATAATTTGCTTATAGCATTCTTTTTCGTAAAAATTTGATAATCTTGAAGAAAATATTTTCTCGAAAACTTCGTGTAAAATTATTCCTGTTTTTGGACCAACAGGTAACTTTGAAGATGAAAAAATATATGATTCGTTAATTTCTTTTTCCTTTTCGTCTTTATTCTTTGATGAAAGATTTGAAAAGGAAAATACCGTTTTTCTCTGTGTATAAAATTCATTAGATGGTGGAGATACTAATATTGCCTTTTCTTGTTCTTTTTCCTGTTGAATTTCTTTAGGCGTTTCTATTACTTCTAAGCTTGTATTTTCCAAAGTCTTAACAAATAAATTAAATCCTTCTAAGGATAGGTTTTCAATAATTGAATAAACATCTTCTTCATTATCATTTCTCATTTTATATGCATAAAACAGTTCAAATGGTGAGGCCGTTCCATAAGCAATAGGGGAATTTGATTCATCAATTGCTACTGGAATATATACTTTTTCTTTTGCTCTGGTTACAGCAACATAAAATTGTCTGTTTTTCTCTAAATCAAATTCTTCAATACTATCTTTTTCTAATAAAAATTCTTCTTCTATTGCTGGGCTGCGCATAGCTAATCCAAGAGCAAATACATAAGAATATTCTAGCCCTTTACTCATATGCATAGTCATTATCTGCACACCCTTTTCATCAAAATTGAGCCATCTTTTTATCTTTTCATCATCGTCTTTGTCTAATTTCGATAATTTTGAAAAAATAGATAGTATTTCTTCTATAGAGGTTCCTCTTTCATCCTTTAATGAATCGAATATTACTTCGATTAATTGCATTGTATCTCTGTAGATTTGTAAATTCTCATTCCTAATCAATCTTTTTTCTACAGTTATCTCTTCATCACTCCATTTTGTTTGTAAAAATTCTCTAAAAAAATGAAATAGCCATTTTTCTTCTAGAATTTCTTTTAGATAAAATATGTTAAAAACAGCCTTATCTATAAGATTTTCGTCATATGTTTCAATAGATTGATAACTTTCATCAATATATGGAGTTTTCAGTAATATCCTTAATTTTGAATTGTCTTTTGGAGATAATATAGCTTCAAATAATGCTTTTAGAGAATGAAATGCAATAGAAGATGTAATGGGTTTTTGATTCTTAGCTATATAGGAAATATTATTTTCTTTTAAGCAATGAATAACCCTTTGTGCCTGATAGCGATCTTTTACTAAAATAGCTATATCACAATAGCTTTGAGTTTTTGCTAGGTTTTGTATTTCAGCTGCTATATATGGCAAAAATAGCTTTTCTTCAATATATGAAGAAGGCCATCGTTTTTTTATCTTATCCTTTCCAATAATAAAATGTATTGAAGCTTCAGAGATGTTTTTATGACTTTCATCTTTTGCTTTTATTGGTATATAAGGAATTGTTGTTTTTTCTTTAGGAAGATGAAGCCAGCAGGATTTATCATTTCCTCCCGAAAATAGAGAATTTAATGCCTTTACCAATGAATAATTGGATCGATAATTAACATCTAAAATTTGTTTGTTTTCTTCACCTAATAATTTAGCAGCTTCAAAATAGACATATAAATCCGCATTTCTAAACCGATAAATTGATTGTTTGGGGTCTCCAACTAAGAAAAATGATCGTTTATTACCACTAAATAGTGTTTTAAAGATTTCCCATTGATCTTTATCCGTATCTTGAAACTCATCAACTATTATTGCCTGATACTTTTCATTTACCTTATTAAAAAATTCCTGTCTTTTTAGAGCATTTTTCATTTTTTTCAATAAGCCATCATACGTGATCAGATTTTCACTTTGTGAAAAAACATCACTCATATACTTCGAAAAATCTTTAGCTAAACATTGAAAAATAAATGCTACATCAAAGCCTTTTGAAATATGAATAAACAGTTTTTTCTCAACTTGAATAATAAAATTTTTCGCTGAGAGTGAGATGGACGATTTTGAAGTTTTTTTTCTATTGTCATCATTTAAAAAATGAAAAAATATTTCCCTGAAAATCTATTAGCTTTTCAAACTGTGAAAAATCACAAGATTTTTCATTTATAACCTTATAGTATAAGGATAATTCATCTAATAAATCCTTCTGAGATACATTGCTTTTTAGCTTTTTATAGTATTTATAAGACTTATCAAAATCTAACGTTAGCTCTTCTAATGAAACTTCTATCTCAATATCAGATAAACTTTTGCAAAACTCATCATAGATTGAAAAAATACTTTTTTCGGCATTTACAGATATCTCTTTATCTAATGAAGCTATTAGCTTCTTACATAAATTTTCTATTCCTTTGTTTTTCTTAATAATTTTTACAATTTGCTCTGGATGATATTTCTTGCTAGATAAAGAAAAATGTAAAAAGTCTTGAACATGTTTTATCAAAAAATCTTTGGATACTACATCATTTAGCTCGTCAGATAAGAAAATTGTACCTGCTTCAAAGGAAAATTCATTCAATACATGATGGCAAAAACTATGTATTGTAAAAATTTGTGCTCTATAAAACTCATTAATAGCTTCTTTAAGTCTTTTAATACTCTTTTTTATAGTTTCTGAAGTAGAAAAGATTGGTATTAGATAGTCAAATAATTCTACATCTTTCTCTGCTAGATATTCATTAGCTTTAAGTAATACATTTTCAATGTTTTTCTTTATTCTATTTTGTAAATCCCTTGTAGCTGCCTTTGTAAAGGTTACAACCAATATCTGATCTATCGATAATGCTTCACCTTCTACTTCTTCTAAAAGTAATCTTACAAAAATATGTTCAATAGCAAATGTCTTTCCAGTGCCTGCAGAAGCTTCTAGCAATTTTGTTCCAAAAACTGAGCTGTCTCTTGCTAAGCAATCAAATTTTTCTAACATTTTGCCTTCTTTTCTTTAATTTCCTTAAAAACAGATTGTGAAAAATTTGACCAAGCTATGCATATTTCTTTTGCAGAAAAATCTTGGCTTTCATCACTAAATGCCCAAGAAAAATAAGGATCAATCCCTTTTCTTGTGGACAATGAATTATTTATTTCTTTTGTAAGTTTTTCAATATCTTCAAATATTACTCCATCAATCCAACCATCTATTAAAGGAGAAGGTGCCTTTTGAGATCGCCAATAATACAAAATATATGAGCTAAGTGAAGATTTTATATCTTCTACACTAATATCTTTTACCTTTCCAGATCGCATCATTAATAGCTTAGAAGAGTCATTAGAAATAGAATTACATGCATAATTATAGATTAAATATTCTGGCCAAACATTAAACAATCCTCTCCATGTGTCTTTGGCATAACAAAGCAGCCCCACATTTGTGCAATTTTGTAATTGCCCAACGATTCTTACCTTTTTATTTTCAATAGATAATTCTATAGGAGGTAAATGAAAATCCCCATTATCTAATTGTAAAGCAGCTTTACATCCATCAATGAATTCAATAGAAAATACATCTTTTTTCTCTAAACCAAATCCTCTTAGACTCTTCTCATATATATTCATTTCTTGAAAAAGTGTCTTTTTTATTACTTTTTCCATCATGCCTATTGGAATTTTCCCAATAGATTTGAATGAATCAAAAACCTCATCAAATGAATTGATCTTTAATTTCTCTCTAAAAATGTATTTGTCCAATGAAGATAGAGTAAATTCTTCATCTTTTTGTTCATTTTCTAGATATATTCCAAGTATTCGATTGATATAATATTTTATGGGGTTCTTAGCTAATGCTACTAACTCTTTAATATTTATCTCTGTTGGCAAAGCAACATCTTCTTTTTCGTTTGTAAATAATGAGAAAAATGAATGTTTTTTTACCTCTTTTCCTTTGTAATATTCCTTTGCCAGCTGATAGTCATTAATAGTTGATTTTAGCTTAGTATTTGAAAAATAGGATTTGTCAAAAGATAGCGTTGGATGCTTTATAGTTATTTCTTTTGATACTTTCTTATTTGAATATATATAAGCACTATCTATGTACGATAAAAAATCGCTTACTAAAAATGATGGGGGTAATTCATCACCATTTTCTTGAGAATAACCACGATAACTTATGAATAATTTCTTCCTTGAAGAAAGAAGTACTTCTAAAAACGTATATCTTAAATGATCGATCTCTTTTGGTTTTTCCTTTCTATTTTTTAATAAATCTAAAGAAGATGAATTTACAACTTTTGGAAAATCATGTTGCATACCCACTAAACATATTACATCAGAAGGATAAACTCCTTCTTTATATGATGTAAAATGAATGGCATTTCTTCTATTACTCCCATAGCTAAATTGAGTTTTTCTAAGACAATTTAAAAGTAATTTAAGAATGGTTTTTTTAGAAAATGTTTCATTTTCAAAATAGTTGTCATTTGCCTTGATAAGGCTTTGTAAAAAATTCTCAAAAGTTCTTAAAAATGAATTTTCTTTTATTTCTTCTTCCTCAATATAAAAATACTTATCTACTAAGTTTCTGAGAATATCTACAATTTCATATAAGTTTTTCCCTTCATCATTTTGCAAATAGAAAATGTCTTTTTTTAAGCTTGAAAATAGCTGTAATAACTTATCAAAAACTTCTGCTTGACTCATTTCAATATTAAAATGACTAGGATCTATTTCAGATTTTGAAACAACTAACTCAAATAAAATACGTTCTATCGCATCATCCCATGTATGTTTATGTAATGCTTCTTTTGTAAGATCTGTATCTAAAAATGAAGATTTATGAGAAGAGTCAATTCCCCATGCTACATTAGATTTATTTATCCATTCTTTTATTAGATTAAATTCATCTTTCGACCAATTTGCTTTTCTTCGAAATGATGGATTCTCAAAAAGACTAATTATTGCTTCTTTTTCCCATTTCCCATTAATCAATGACAACAAACACAAAAATGCCGATGCAAAATTACTCTGCTTTGTCATGTTAATATCAGAGATTCTGTAATCTATTTTACCCTGTCCAAAAACCATATGTATATAAGGAAGATATTCATCAATAGATGAAACAATTACCTCAATATTTTCTCTTTGTACTTGATCATTTGAAATGAGTAGTAACAAATTATTATGTAGTATTTCTATTTCTCTAAGTTTTGATGAAGCTATATGTAATTGAATAGAATCATCATCCTTAATAAATGGTATGCTTTCATTGCTAATATTTCTCATGCTCAACAAATCTTGTTGAACATTATGTAAAAGAGAACCGTCTGTTTTTGGAGGAACAAATACTTCATCAAAATAACATTCTTCAAAAGCTTTAGAATATTCTCTTCCCAATTTTCCATAATTTGAAAGAAGTGGATTTTCTACTGAATAATAGTCTGATAATTCTTTTCTTTTTGTTTCGTTTATCTTTTTATGCTTCCAAATCTTTTCAATTTTCTTTTTCTCATAATCTGTAACAATATCTTCCCAAAAGAGCTCGCATGGAGAAAGAATAAGATCATAAACGTCAATATCTTTAGCTATTTTATCTATGAATCTATGGAAAATAGTAGGAAGATAATTTAAGGAAAAACAAAAGATATTTCCTATTCCTATATCTTCTTTAAGTTCATTTGTTAAAAAGTCTCTTTTTGGATACTGCCATTTATCTTTTTCAAAAATTTCTAACCAAAGATTTTTTTTGCCAATCATCACATTTCTTTTCAAAAGGATCATATATCCCATAACAATAAAATAATTCTGTTAGTTCATCACAAATAGTGTTCAACCTGTCTAATGATTTATTCGTCCAAGAAGAAAATTCTATGAATTCAACCAAATGTAAATATTCTTTTTCATTCCTTCTGTTTTCACAAATTTCTCTAATCTTTTTTTCAATTTTTAATCTCAATTCCAACTTTGATGGAAATTTATTTTTGAAAAATTTTTGGAAAAATTCATTCAAAAAAGATTTATCAATAAAATTTATTCCACTAACAACAGGCAAATTAATTTTTTCAATCAAATAATATTGTATGTAT